>CAZLHZ010000279.1:0-3591 GCA_964559285.1 uncultured Actinomycetes bacterium
GAGGTGTGAAAGAGGGCGAGGGCCGACCGGTCGAGGTCGCGCGCGGCCGCGTGGCGACCGAGTTGGCGATGCAGGCTTCCCGCCGTCGACATCGCGAGCGAGCGGACCCACTCATCCGGTGACCCACTCTCGACATGCGTGACCACCCCGGTGAGGGCAGCCCATGCATCGGCATAGCGGCCGCGGCCGCCCAGGGCGACCCCGCGCTCCCACTCGCCGCGAAGATCGGGTACCGATGTGCTCACGCCACTCCCTCGACCGTCGTCAGCTCGAGGGCCCGGACAGGACCTTGCCGACCTTCCAGGCGACATTGCCGACATCATCCTCCTGGGTGAGGACGAGTTCGTTGACGTAGATCCCATCAGTCACCGTGCACAGGGTGACCTCACCCTTGCGCAGCGGCACATCATCGGGGCAGGTCACGGTGACCTCCGCACCAACCTTCTTGCCGATGGCCTTCGCGAGGGCGGCCTCATCGATCGCCAGGGTCGGTCCGGACGTCGTGACCGTCGCCGATCCGGAGCAGCCGGTGACGGCACCGACCACGAGCAGGATCGCCACGATGCCCGCGCCGATGCGGGTGCGTCGAGCAGGGGTGTGGGCACGAATCATCGCGACCTCCTTCATCAGATCGCGGACTACCCCGATGCTCTCGGACTACGCGTCGCTGGGGTACGCCGATTCCAGTGGTCCGAACGCGGTATCCGAGATGCCCAGTGCCCTCGCGACGGAGGCGATGAGGGAGAGCTCGCGCTCCGACACGAGGCCATCACGCTGTGCTGCCTCCACGAGGGCTGCGAGGTAGTCGCGATGCAGGCGATCGCGCGTGGTGCGGTCGAGACCGTAGAGATCTGCGAGGGCATCGAGGGATCCGTGCTCGGCCTCATCGAGCACGAGATCATCGAGGTAGGCGTCGACGATGTTGAGGTAGCCCATGGCGGCCTCATCCGCGGTCGGATACCGCACCCGGAATCGCGAGGGGCGCAGCGTCATCGCCGAGATGGGCGCGGCCTCC
This sequence comes from uncultured Actinomycetes bacterium, assembly GCA_964559285.1. GTDB lineage: Bacteria > Actinomycetota > Actinomycetes > S36-B12 > S36-B12 > CAZLHZ01. Next base: position 1,016 of record CAZLHZ010000279.1, read on the forward strand.
ACCCCCGGTGACACCATCGCCGGTGACGCCGTCAGCGGTGATGCTGTCACCCGTGACTCCGCGACCAGCGCGTCACGACGCAGGGTGCGCGGTACCCCCGGGTCACGGCGCGTCATGAACGTCACCGGACTGATCCCCGCGTCTGCGGTGCCGATGCGATCGATATCGCGCTCCCACGCCTCCAGGAGGGCCAGGAGCAGGCCTCCGGTCGCGCGGGCATCCGCCAGTGCTCGGTGGTGATGCGAGAGCTCGATGCCGAGACGCTGGCAGGCCAGGTCGAGTCGCTCACCGCTCCAGCGCAGGGTGCAGATCCCCTCCCCCGGATCGATGCCGACCCCAGCGCGGGTGAACTCATCGACGATGAAACGTCGGTCGAACGGCAGATTGTGCGCGACCAGAACCGACCCACCGAGGACACGTGTGAGCGACCCGGCAATGTCATCGAACGTGGGTGCCGCCTCGACCATCGACGCGGAGATCCCGTGCACATGGGTCGGTCCGACACCGCGATCCGGCTGCACGAGGGTGTCGAACTCGTCCACCACCTGGCGTGTGTCGTGGTCGATCACGACGACGGCGATTTCCACGATGCGGTCGCTCGACCCGAGCCCGGTTGTCTCGACGTCGATCACGGCGTACTTCGTCATCGGCCCTCCCCCTCGACTCGGGGAGGCTAGCGCGGTGCTCGGACAACGTCGTGCTCCGGCAACGCCGTGCTCCGGCAATCGCCGTGTACGTCGATCCCGGGGCGATGGAGCCGTCAGCCCCCGGCAGCGCGGACTAGGGTGGTGACGGCTTCGCCGATGGTCCCGGGCCGCTCGACCTCGGGCAGGTCTCCGGCGGCCCAACCGGGACCGGCAAGCACGATGACCGGGGCGGGTCGGTAGTCGGCGAGACCCTCGACCGCGATGAGGTCACCGGTGTCGGGCAGATGCGACCAGATGAGGATGCCGGCCGGGCGCAGCCGCTCCACGGACCGGCGCAGGGTGTCGCGCGGGGTGCGTGCGCCGAGGATGACGAGGGGCACTCCACGCTCGGCAAGCGCGGCCGCCGTGGCCACGAGGGGCAGGGAGTGCTGCTCCTCCTCGGCGCAGGCGAGCAGGACCGTGCCGGGCAGGCGCGGGGTGCTGTCGGCGATGACCTCGTCGAGGACGCTCATCAGGGCGGCGGAGAACACGTGCTCGACCTCGATGCCCTCACCGGAGTCCCGCCATTTCATCCCGATGCCCACGAGTACCGGCCGCAGGACGCTGTCCCAGGCATCAACGACTCCCGACCGGCGGATCGCATCACGGGCGATCGCGGTGCAGGACTCGCGGTCGAGGGCGAGGGCGGCGCGGCCGAGGCCGCGGGAGAGGGAGCCGCCGTCGGGCATGGGGATGACATTGCCGCCACCGGCGCGCGCGGCCGTGACGACGGCAGACTCACGACCAGGCTCAGGGAGGTCACCCTGCGCCGCCTCGGCGAGCACCTGGCGGGCCGCATCCGCGGGTGTCACGCCGGCCACCATGAGGCGGCGCATCCGGTCCAGACGGGCGACATCCTCCTCCGAGTAGCGGCGGTGACTGCCAGCCGTATGCAGGCTGGGCCCAAGGCCGTAGCGTCGATCCCAGGTCCGCAGGGTCGCGGGGGCGACCCCGAGTCGGCGGGCCACCGCCGCCACGGCGAGCCCGGCAGGGGCCAGCGCCTCATGGCGGGGGGATGCGGACTCGGGCATGTCCGCATTGTGGGGTGCGGACCGGGTCCATGCATCCCGGGGATGTATTCAAAGATTGTTCAACTTTGGGTCTTGACCAACTTCTGGCGCGTTCTGTAGAGTCATCTCACTACCTCTTCGGAAGGAACTGACATGGCTGACGTCTCGCGACTCCCCGGGCCCAACGCTGATATCTGGGACTGGCAGCTGCGCGGAACGTGCCGCGGCGAGGACCCCGACATGTTCTTCCACCCCGAAGGGGAGCGCGGACCGGCCCGCACCGCTCGCGAGATGGCGGCCAAGGCGGTCTGCTCCCGCTGCCCGGTTCTGCGCCAGTGCGCCAGTCACGCCCTCGCCGTGCGCGAGCCCTACGGCGTCTGGGGCGGGATGAGCGAGGACGAGCGCGAGGCGTACTACACCCGTCGCCGCATCGCCACCGCGTCCTAGGCTCCGCACCGACCTCCACCACGGCCCGCCCCGCACGTGCGGCGGGCCATCCGGGGAGAGCCTTCTGGTCGAGGTCTCACACCCGCATGCGAAGGGGCTTTCAACCTCACGGTTGAAAGCCCCTTCGTCATCCCGCAGCGCGGGCGGCTGCTCTAGTGGGAGTGCCCGTGACCATGCCCATGGCCGTGCCCGTGGCCGGCCTCCGGGGCCTCCTCCTTCTTCTCCACGACCAGCGCCTCGGTCGTGAGCAGCATGGCGGCGATCGATGCGGCGTTCGCCAGAGCTGACCGGGTCACCTTGACCGGATCGATGACACCCTGGGCGAGCAGGTCGACATAGACCCCGGTGGCGGCGTTGTAGCCCTGGCCCGGCGGCAGTTCGCCCACCTTGCTCACGACGACATAGCCCTGCTCACCGGCGTTCTCCGCGATCC
>CAZLHZ010000280.1:0-3513 GCA_964559285.1 uncultured Actinomycetes bacterium
CGGTGGTGCGGGTGCCCACGGTCCAGCTGACCGCAACGGCATCAGGTGCACCCCTGTGGGTCTGGCCCCTCGGTGCGGTCGTCGCACTGCTGGCCCTGTGGCTCGTCGTGCGACTCCTGAGGCCACGCCATCGTGCTGCACGCCGTGAGGATCGAGTGCTGACGCCGCTCGTCGTCGACGGACTGGCCAAGCGATTCGGCAAGGAGGTGCACGCCGTCGATGGTGTCTCCTTCGAGGTGCCTGCCGGCGTCGTGCTCGGCCTGCTCGGCCCCAATGGTGCGGGCAAGACGACGACGATGCGCATGGTGATGGGACTCATCACACCGACCTCCGGTGAGGCGTGGGTGTTCGGTGAGCGAGTGTGGCCAGGCGCCCCGGTCCTCGCGCGGATCGGGTCCTTCGTCGAGGGCTCCGGCTTCCTGCCTCACCTGTCCGGTCGGCAGAACCTCGATCTCTACTGGCGGGCAAGCGGTCGCGGTGCCGGGGATCCGCACCTGGAAGAGGTGCTCGAGATCGCGGGTCTGGGCACGGCGGTGGACCGGCGGGTCAAGACCTACAGCCAGGGCATGCGCCAGCGACTCGGGATCGCCCAGGCAATGCTCGGACTTCCGGATCTGCTCGTCCTCGACGAGCCGACCAACGGGCTCGACCCGCCTCAGATTCGCGAGATGCGCGAGGTCTTGCAGCGCTACGCAGCGGCCGGGCGCACCGTCATCGTGTCCTCACATCTGCTCAGCGAGGTTGAGCAGAGCTGCTCGCATGTCGTCGTCATGAACCGCGGTCGCGTCATCGCACAGGGGACGGTCGCAGAGCTCCTTGCCGGTCGAAGTGGTGAGCGACTTGAGGATGTCTTCATGGATCTGGTCGGGCAGGGACACGAGGTGGTGACGTCATGAGCGTCGATGTGGTGACGGCCTACGACGTACGCCGAACCCTGGGGATCCGAACCGAGCTCGTGCGACAGTTCCGGCGTCGGCGTACCCTCATCGTCGCCCTGCTGACAGTGGCCCTGCCGACGATCGTCGTGCTCGCGGTGCGTTTCGGACCGTCATCGTCCGGAAATGGTGGCGGTGGCGGTGGCGGGTTTGGCAACGGCTCGTTGGATCTCGTCGGCCTCGCCACCTCGGGCGCGTGGAACTTCACCCTCACCATGATGTTCTTCGCATCTGGATTCCTGCTGATGATCTTCGCCGCGATGTTCCTCGGTGATGCGATTGCGAGTGAAGCGTCGTGGTCGACCCTGCGCTATCTGCTGGTGGCGCCGGTGCCGCGTCGGCGGCTGCTGCGCACCAAGGTCATCGTCGGACTGCTGCTTGTCACGGGCGTCCTGCTGCTGCTCGTGGTGTCGTCATACCTCATCGGGCTGGGCTTCTTCGGGAATGCCCCCCTCAGCAGCCCGCTCGGTGGAGCGTTCACGTCTGCGGAGTCGGCGGGAAGGCTCGCGATCATCGCCGGCTACATCCTGCTCACCCTGCTCGTCCCGGCCGGTGTTGCCTTCGTCCTGAGTGTGGTGACGGACGTGCCGCTGGGCGCGGTTGGCGGCGCGGTCGTCATCGTCATCGTGCTCAACATCCTCGGCGCGATCGAGGCGCTGGGATCGATCCGGCGACTGCTGCCGACGGAGTACGGCGATGCCTGGACCGCGGCGCTGTCACCCCAGATCTCCTGGGGCGACATGGCGATCGGCAGTGCCTACTCAATCGTGCTCTTCGCCGCGCTCGTGAGCGTGGCTGTGCTCCGCTTCGACCGCAAGGACATCCTGTCCTGAGTGCGTGAGGCGAGTTCCTTCCCGAGGGCAGCCGCCGATTGACCGGGGTCGTTTTGCAAGTTTGCAGGAGCCAAGAGTTACCCATTCGTTACGGCCCTGTGGGGAGGCTGGGACCTGGATCCCCTTCAAGGGTGCGACGAGCATCTTCTTCATCATCTTCGCCCTTCAGGTGGTGCCGCTGCAGATGTCTCTGCTCCCGCTCCTCCAGCTCTTCAACAAGGGCTGGGGCCTGGGGAGCGTGACGATCATTCCGGCGCTGAACCTCGGTGGGTCTTATGTGCCGCTGTGGATCGCCCACACGATGTTCGCACTGCCGCTGGCGATCTTCCTTCTGCACAACTTCATGGCGCAGCTGCCGCGAGACCTCATGGAGGCAGCCGTCGTTGATGGCGCCAGCCACTTCCTCATCTTCCGCAAGATCGTGCTCCCGCTCTCGGTCCCGGCCATTGCATCGTTCGCCATCTTCCAGTTCCTCTGGGTGTGGAACGATCTTCTGGTCGCCCTCACCTTTGCCGGAGGAACGGCCGATGTCGCACCGATCACGTCGTACCTTGCGAACATCGTCGGAAGCTACGGGGCGAAGACGCACCTCATCACCGCAGGCGCTTTCATTGCGATCATCGTGCCGCTCATCGTGTTCTTCGCTCTGCAGCGCTTCTTCGTGCGCGGCCTGCTCGCCGGCTCTGTCAAAGGCTGATCAGACCCGCTCAGCGAGGCGGTCGCGCAGCCAGAGCGCGCTGTCCTTGGGAATGCGCTCGAGTGTGCCCGGCTCGACACGCACGATGCCGAAGCGCTTCGTCATCCCCTCGGCCCATTCGATGTTGTCCAGCAGGCTCCAGGCGAAGTAGCCCTCCAGCGGCACCCCCTGCACCCGTGCCTCAAGTGCGGCTGAGATGTGTCGGCGGTAGTAGTCCACTCGTGCCGGATCATGAACTCGCATGTCAGACGTCACCACATCCTCAAAGGCGGCACCGTTCTCGGTGACATAGATGGGGACTCCCGGCAGGGCCTGCGCCGTCATGTGCAGCACGTCGATGAGACCTGACTCGATGATCTCCCAGCCCATGGCCGTGCGCGGCTCACGGGGGGCCATGAAGGCGGGAGGGCATGCGGGGTAGGCACCTAGGTCCTGACCCGCACCATTGGCGCCTGATGATATCGAGGCGATGCGATTGATCGTGTAGTAGTTCTCGCCGATCCAGTCGATGGGTGTGCTGATGATCGGCAGATCGGCATCGTCGACGAACGACCAGTCCGTGAGGCTCGCGCACGCCTGGCGAACATCGGCGGGAATCCCTCGCCCGGCGAGCAGGTCAAGGAAGAATCGATTGTGCAGACCATCGACGTGGTCGCGCGCAGCCTCGGCTTCCGGATCCTCCGCCACTGCAGGAATCAGATTGAGCACGATCCCGGGTCGTCGCACCCCGGCAGCACGCAGACGCTCCATCCCCAGACCATGCGCGAGCATGAGGTGATAGGCCGCCGCCAGCGAGCCCGCCGGGTCAGTGATGCCCGGTGCATGGACTCCGATGGCATAGCCGAGGTACGCCGACACCCATGGCTCATTGAGGGTGGCCCACATGTCGACCCGGTCGGCAAAGTGCTCAGCGACCAGGGTCGTGTAGTCGGCGAATCGCTCCGCCGTGTCGCGCGCGGTCCAGCCGGGCAGTTCGCTGGGCAGGTCCCAGTGGTAGAGCGTGGCGACGGGGGAGATGCCGCGCTCGAGGAGACCGTCAACGATCCGG
>CAZLHZ010000281.1:0-3510 GCA_964559285.1 uncultured Actinomycetes bacterium
AGTTTGTCGACTTCATCCCATCACTGGATCACTACGGCCGCGGGTATTGGCTGCCGCTTCATGACCCTGGCGTGATCGCCAATCTAGGGCGCGCTCTGGTGCAATGGGCGGGCACGTGACCGAGGTGCGCAACCATCGACTGAGGAGCAGCCTGACCATAGTCGGCGCATCATTCCTGCCCGCGCTCATCCTGCGTTTCAGCGGATTGCACGCTGCTCCCGTGCTGTCCCTCATATGTTTCGGCATGGCGGTTGTGGGGGCGGCATTCCTGCTCGCATGGGCGGCTGAGGCAGCTCAGTTCGACATCAGCGGTGGACTTGCGATCGCAATCCTCGCGGTCATTGCGGTGCTGCCTGAGTACGCCGTCGACCTCTACTTCGCGTACACGGCGGGGCACGATCCGGTCTACGCGGCCTACGCTGCCGCCAACATGACCGGCTCAAACCGGCTTCTCATGGGCGTTGGCTGGCCGTTGATCGTCATTCTCGGGTTGATGGCAAGCAAGCGCACCGGCAACCCGCTCAGGGCTCTCCCCTTGAATCCATCATCACGGGTAGAACTCGGTTTTCTCCTCATTGCCGGTGTTGTCGCCATCGTCGCCCCCATCACTTCATCGATCTCGCTGCCGCTTGCCCTTGCGCTCATTGGCTGGTTCGTGTTCTACCTCTATCGCGTTGCTCGGGCCGACGTCGAGGAGCCGGACCTCATCGGGACCGCAGCTGCAATTGGTGGTCTGCCGAACCGACGCCGCCGACTCACGGTGATCCTCCTCTTTATTGTTGCCGCAGGAATGATCGTCCTGTGCGCCGAACCCTTTGCCGAGAGTTTGATCGCGAGCGGCTCTGCCCTCGGAGTCGATGAATTTCTCCTTGTGCAGTGGCTCGCTCCTCTGGCATCGGAGGCACCGGAGTTCATCGTGGCGATCCTCTTCGCTGTGCGGGGCAATGCATCTGGTGCGATCGCCACGCTGATCTCGGCGAAGGTCAATCAGTGGACCCTGCTCGTCGGATCCTTGCCGATCGCCTACGTCGCGGGCGGTGGATCGGCGACGGGTTTGCCCTTGGACACGCGTCAGGTCGAGGAGATGTGGCTGACAGCAGCGCAAACCCTCATGGGTGTGGCACTGATCCTCGCCTTGAGATTCCCGCGCTGGGCCGCGTGGGCCCTGCTGGGACTCTTTGCAGTGCAATTTGTGATCCCCGGCACCGCAGGACGACTTGTCGTGGCCGCTATCTACGCGGTTCTGGCTCTGGCCGGCTTCATCATCAACCGCACGCACATCATCCCCACGCTTCGTGCCCCCTTCCGACCGCTCGAGATGCAGAACGAGGCAGGTCGGGCATGACGAATCTCGCCACTGCCAGTGCGCATGCCCTTGCCCGTATGGTGCGAGAGAAGCAGGTGTCGCCCGTCGAGATCATTGAGGCCATGCTGGTGCGGGCACGAGAAACATCGCATCTGAATGGCTGGGTCGCACTGGATGCAGAAGGAGCCCGACAGCAGGCGGAACGAGCGACAGAGACCGTGAGCAGAGGAGACCCCCTCGGCCCGCTTCACGGTGTGCCCGTGACGGTCAAGGATTTCCCGATGGTGCGAGGACTGCCCAATCGACGGGGATCACAGCTGACCAGCTCTGAGCCGGCGCTGTCGGACTCGCCGCTGGTGCGCAACCTCCGCAATGCCGGTGCCATCATCATGGGAACCACGTCCAGCCCTGAACGAGGCTGGACGGCCGTGGGAAGCAGCCCGCTCACCGGACACACGCACAATCCGTGGCGGCAGGGACTCACCTCGGGTGGATCGTCTGCAGGTGCTGCGGCTCTGGCCGGATCGGGATGCGGCCCCTTGCATGTCGGCACGGATGGAGCCGGCTCCATCCGTCTGCCCGCCCACTTCTGCGGTGTGGTCGGATTCAAGCCCACCTTCGGACGGGTGCCCTATGCGCCTCTACCGAACAACGCGAACATCTCGCATGCGGGACCGATCACGCGCTCAGTGGAGGATGCGGCATTGATGTACGCCGCCATGTCCGGTCCTGATCCGCGCGACTACACAAGTCTCCCGGGAGTCCACCCCGGTGATATCGCGACCGGGGGAGTCGAGGGTCTTCGCATCGCCTACAGTCCCGATCTCGGTCATGCCCGTGTCGATGCCGGTGTGGCCGCCGTCGTACGGGATGCGGTGCAGCGGCTGGCTGCACTGGGAGCCGTCATTGAGGAAGTCACCCCCGAGTGGGGACCCGCCGGGCACGACCTCGAGCGCATCATCTGGGGACTGGCCATGCTGCCCTATCTGCCAGACACCGAGGCGCAGGCGGCTCTCATGGATCCGGGTCTCGTCGCGTGCGCGAGGGATTTCCAGCATGTGACAGCACGTGAGGCAACTGCCGCCTACGGCCGTCGGATCGACTACGCGTCGGCGGTGAATGCGTGGTTCGGCGATCAGGGGTTTGACCTTCTGGTCACCCCCGCTGCCTCGGTGACAGCCTTCCCGGTGGGCCGGCAGATTCCGGAGCACTGGCCACAGCACTCCTGGGACTGGATCTCGTGGGCGGAGTTCAGCTACCCCTTCAATCTGGCGCACGGCCCCGCGATCAGCATCCCGGTGGGTCTGGCAGAGGGCCTGCCCGTCGGCATGCAACTCGCCGGCCCCCGCCTGGCAGACGACCTCGTCCTGCGTGCGGCCGCCGCCTACCTGCAGGCGTATCCCTTCGATCTTCTCCCCGCGGGAGGTGAACGGCCATGACTTCCGAAGATGCCGTCCTCGCAGCATGCGCGAAGGCACTTGCTGATGGTGATGTCGTGACCGATCCGGATCGGCTCGCGTCGTACCGCACTGATCGATCCACGGGGTCATCCAGCGGGGAGCCGCTGGCGGTCGTGTTTCCGCGCACGACTGTGCAGGTGGCCGCTGTGATGCGCGCAGCCCATGAGCATCGTGTCCCCGTCGTTCCGCGGGGTGCGGGGTCAGGGCTGACCGGAGGATCAAATGCGATCGACGGCGGCCTCGTCGTCTGTGTCGAGCGGATGCGCGCCATTCATCATGTCAACGTTGCTGATGGGTACGTCGAAACCGAGCCGGGCATCATGAATACCGAACTGCGCGAGCACGTTGCCGGATTCGGCATGTGGTATGCCCCTGATCCCGCCAGCAAGGACTACTGCTCCATCGGAGGAAACATCAACACCAACGCAGGTGGGCTGTGCTGCGTGAAGTACGGCGTGACTCGTGACGCCGTACTCGGCCTTGAGGTGGTCCTTGCGGATGGGCGCATCACGAGACTGGGCCGTCGCACGGTCAAAGGTGTCGCGGGCTACGACCTCTGCGGACTCATGGTGGGCAGTGAAGGCACGCTCGGGATCGTCACGATGGCGCGACTGAGATTGCGTCCGCTGCCACCACCCCCGACGACAGTCGTCGCGATGTTCGACAGCGTGGCGGCTGCTGGGCGCGCCGTCGAGGGCATCATGGCTGTCACCACCCCTAGCCTGCTCGAGCTCATGGATCAGG
>CAZLHZ010000282.1:0-3483 GCA_964559285.1 uncultured Actinomycetes bacterium
CTCCCGCACCCTCCGCAAGTGGGCGCGCCGCGCTCCCGACCTAGGCGTCGCCGCCCGTGATCTCGGAGTTGTCGCCCGGTGCGGTGCCGCCTCCCGAACCCGGATCGGCGGTTCCGCCGTCGGTGAGGTCTGCGTCGGTGGTTCCCGAGGGGTCACCCACCGGCTCCTCACCCGACGGCTGCTGCTTGTCGGGCTCAGCCCCGCAGATGACCTTGGGTGAGGGGCTGTAGGCCGTCGTGATGACCTCGCGGTTGGCGACTTCGCCGTTGAGGACGAAGACGCGGGTGACGTCGATGGTGAACCCGGGGGCGCCGCCCTGGCCGAGGCAGGACTTGGAGGTGTCGTAGATCGTCTCGGGCTCGACGACGTTCATCTGCTTGCCGAACTCGGCGCGGATCTCGTCGTACACCTTGGTGCCCCAGAAGGTGACAGTCATGGACTCATTCGTCATCTGCGTCGTGATGAGGACACCGTGGTCGGTGTTGTTGCGGAACCGCATATCGAACTCACCCCACGACACGGTGGCCTCGAGTCCGGGCTGGTAGCGGTCGATGAAGATCGAGTGCGCCTGGGTGTAGACGCGCTCCATACCGGCGTAGAACGCCGCGGTCCAGACGGCCGTCGTCGCCGTGGAGACCCCGCCACCCATTGCCTCGCGGAAGATGCCGCCGGGTCCGACGACGAAGCCCTTGGTGTAGCCGTGGGCGGCCGTGCGCTCCTTGATGGTGTCGTTCATCGAGAAGGTGGCACCGGGCTTGAGGATCGTGCCGTTGACGTACTCCGCGGCCTGACCGATGTTCTGCACGCGATAGGGCGCGAAGGGGAAGTTCTGCGTGAAGCTCGAGAGCTTCTCGGTGATGCCGAGCGACTCGGCCTCGGCTGTCGTCACGCGCGCAGGAGAGAACTCCACCGTCGCCTTGACGATGCGATAGTCCGGAGCGCGGTCGAGGACGCCGAGCACGGACTCCGCGAGCTTGGTGACGTCGACCTCCTGGCCGTCGACGGCCGGCACCACCACGGGGACGCCGTTCTCGATCGCGAACGATGCATCGCGCCCGGGTGTCTCGAGGGCAGCGAGCTCCGTGGAGAGTGCGTCGTGGAGGACCTCACCGTTGAGTGCGGGCACGAGCGTGCCGCCCTTGGCGTCGAAGGTGAGAGCGTTGGCGATGTCTCCCGGGCCGAGCACCGCAGGAGTTCCGTCAATGTCGACGGTCACCGGTGCAGACACGGCCGTCAGCGCCAGGCCGTCCGCAATCCCCTCGGCGACATCCGCCGGGACCGTCGGTGGGGTCGACGTCATCGGCAGCTCGATCGGCTCCTTCAGACTGAGCCACCCCGTGCTGATGACCTCGTCGGCACCGGCCACATCGAGGGTGGCCCCCGCCTCACCCGGGGTCAGCTGCGGCACCCCATCGACGTATCCGAGTGATGGCTCGACCGGATCGGTGGAGACGACGGTCGCGATGTCATCGAGCGCGGTCGCCAGCCGATCGTGATCAATGCGGATGACGGGGTCGACGCGCAGTGATGGCGTCGTGAGCCCGAGGAGCTCCATCGGATTCCACGCGGTGCCCATCGCCGACTCGACCGTGGCCGCCGCGTCGAAGCTCAGCCCCGCCTTGGCGGGATCGAGGGTGAACTCCTTGTCACCCGCGGTGACTGTCAGCGGCGACTCGGCGTTGGCGCCGATGCGCTGGTTGAGGGTCGCGATGGCCTGACCGGGACGCAGGCCGCCGATGGGTACGCCGAGAACCGTGACTCCCTCGCGCACGACATCGGAGCTGGACTGGACGGCGGTGCCGTACCACAGGCCGGCCACGAGGGCGGCGGCCCAGAAGAGGGCGAGGATGAGGATGCGGCCCGGAACGACGCGGCCGGAGCTCTTGCGCGGGGCGCCGCGGCGCGGGGCCTGGCGGGAGGTGCTGCTCGAACTGGACTTGACCGGTGCGGTGCGGGAGGAGACCCGGCCGTGTCCGCGGGTAGCGGTGCGGTGGGTCGTAGCCACGTGGACTCCCTGTCATCCGGCATGACTTCCCGGCCAGGTGGCGGGGAAGGCCTCGCCGTCCCCGGAGCCGCAGGTCACGGGTGGTGGCTGTGACGTGTGTGACTCATGAGACGGGCTGGTCTGCTGATACTAGGCGGACGGGTGAGCCGAAGCGCGCTTTGGCTCTCGGGGTGTCGCAGGCAGAAATCGGGCGAACTGACGGGCGGCCACTGCGACGTGGACATTGATCTGGCCAGTCATCTAGCCTGTTGCCATGTCCATCACGATCGGGGTCTTCGAGGCCAAGAACACGCTCTCCGAGCTCATTGACCGTGCGGCGCGGGGGGATGACGTCGTCATCACCCGACGTGGTGAACCGATCGTCCGGCTCGTTCCCGCCCGATCGAGCACAGTCGAGGCGGCGCTAGAGGAACTGCTTGAAATCCGTAGCCGCACTCATCCCGGACCAGAGTCCCTCCGCGAACTGGTCGAGGAAGGACGTCGCTGGTGATCTTCGTTCTTGACGCTTCCGTCATCCTCGCCACACTTCTGCCCGACGAGCACAGCGATCTGGGCATCGGCATCACGCGTCGTCTCGCCTCATCGACAGCCCTGGCACCGACACTGTGGGCATACGAGGTCGTGGCGGGGCTCCGCGCCGCGGAGCGTCGAGGACGGATCAACCCAGACGATGCTGCGCGCGCCGTGGCGCTAGTCGAGACCCTGCCCATCGAGCAGCATCAGCCGCGCGGCACGACGATGCTGCGGCTATCCCGCCAGGCCGACATCTCGCCCTACGACACGGCCTACCTTGCGGTTGCACTCGATAACGCGGTACCGCTGGCCACACTCGATCAGCGTCTGCGCGATGCCGCCGTCGCGCTCGGCGTGGCCCTCGTCGCCTAGAGGCGCGCGGTTGTCGGTGATGCCGGCACCCGCAGGGTCGCGACAGCCGACCCCAGGACAACCGCCGCGATGAGGTAGCCCATCTGCCGACCACCCCCACTGATCGCCAGATCACCATTCGGACCGTCGGCCGCGAAGAACAGCGACGCCACGAGCCAGCCACCGAACACCAGCCACGCCCCCCAGCGCGACATCACCACCCACGTCGCACCCCGCTCGACGACAACGAGCACCGCGACCACCAGCACCGCCCCCCACGGGATCGGCACCGACCCGATGAGCCAGCGGTCCGCCTGGACGAAGGCACCAAGCGTGCCGATGACGAGCCCGACCGCCAGCAGTCCGAGCAGGACCGCAACCCGGCGCGGACGACGACTGGTCGGTTCAGCCACCGATGACGCCGGCCAGCAGATCGGTCTCGCGCCCCTGCGCATCGCGTGGCCCGGCGGCATGCCCGCGCACCAGTCGGAAGTACTCCACCCCGAAGGCCTTCGACCCCAGGTTGTTCGACAGCGCGAAGAACCCGCCCTCGACATTGACCTGCGTCGCATGAGCCCGCAGCGCCGCCATCTTGTGACCAAGGAAGTCACTGG
>CAZLHZ010000283.1:0-2557 GCA_964559285.1 uncultured Actinomycetes bacterium
CTGTGCGGCGGTGGCGGTCAGGGCGACGCACTCATCGTGCGCGTGCCTGCTCGGTGATCGTGGCGTGACCCGCACGACCGACATCGACGCCCTCGTTGCGGGCGCGCGTGCCGGTCAGCCTCGCGCTGTGGCACGGCTCATCTCGATTGTCGAGGACGGCTCGCCCCTGCTCCCGGCGGTGATGGAGCAGTTGGCTGCTGACTCGGGTCGTGCCCATGTCGTCGGCCTGACCGGTTCCCCTGGGGTCGGGAAGTCAACGGTCACGTCCGCGCTGGTGTCGGCGTACCGTCGTCACGAGGTTAAGGTCGGTGTGCTCGCGATAGATCCGTCATCGCCCTTCACCGGCGGCGCTCTGCTCGGTGATCGCATCCGGATGCAGGAGCATGCGACGGATCCGGGGGTGTTCATCCGGTCGATGGCCTCGCGCGGTCACCTCGGTGGTCTTGCTGCCGCGACACCGCAGGCGCTGCGTGTGCTCGATGCGGCCGGGTGCGATGTCGTGCTCATCGAGACTGTCGGCGTGGGCCAGTCCGAGGTCGAGATTGCAGCGGCTGCGGATACGACACTTGTCATCGTCGCTCCGGGTATGGGGGATGGCATTCAGGCAGCCAAGGCGGGCATCCTGGAGATCGGTGATCTCTTCATCGTCAACAAGGCCGATCGTGATGGTGCGGCCGCAACGGCCCGTGACCTGCGGCACATGCTCACCCTCGCTGATCGCGCGGAGGAGGAGTGGACTCCGCCTGTCCTGCAGACCGTGGCGGCGAAGGCCGAGGGGATCGATGAGGTGGTGGCGGCGATTGCCGCGCACCGCGACTGGCTGGTGACCTCTGATCGACTGCGCCAGCGGCGTATTCAGCGCGCTCGCGCCGAGATCCTGGCCCTCGCACTCGGTGACGTCCGGGCGAGGCTGACAGCTGTCGGATCGCCGATCACCCCACTGGCTGAGCAGGTGGTGGACGGCCGCATCAGTCCGCATGCGGCGGCAACATCGCTGCTAGCGCAGATGGCCCTGCATCCAGCGTGAGGCCCGACCCGCATCACGCCGCACCTGCTCGAAGCGAGCGCCCATGACGACGAGGAGCAGGCCGCCGATCGTGTAGAGGATCCACGGCGGCACCACCTGGGCGAGGTAGCCGATGGGCTGAACCGCAAGGATGACGATGGCGACCGCGGCTGGGGCGAGCATGCCGATGAGTCGTGTGATTGCGCCGACGACGATGAGTGCGACAGCAATTCCGATGCAGGCGTAGAACCGCGGCTGCAGGATGTCGCTGAGCGACGCCACACTGGATGGCAGGAGGGCCACTGCGATCGCCGGCAGCAGCCATGCGGCAGAGGTGAGCGGGGGATACCACCGGTGCACGATGAGTCCGAATCCCAGGAGCACCAGCGCGATGGGCAGCGTGTAGACCTCAAGGCGGTAGTTCTCCAGCCAGTCGTCCGTGATGATGCTGATGACAATCACCAGTGTCGGGATCGCCAGCACCGCTGAGGTGAGCAACCGCCACAGCACATGTGCCCGCCACGCGGAGATGAGCAGCGAGAGTGAGCTGGCTGCGAGCACCACTGCGATCGGCCACCGCAGGTCCTCCTCCACATGCCAGCCGATGGTGACCGGCAGCCACAGGACTCCGGCAATGAGCGCGGTCATGATGGTCACCGTGTCGCGCGTGCCATCCGCGCGCACAAGCACACCGACAGCGATCACCGCGCCCACGAGCGCCGTGCTCACCCACACGCTTGGCCACGCAATCCCCGCAGCGACCCCGAAGGCGACGCCGAGAATCGCGGGTGCCGCTCCGCGCGTGATCGACGACGACCAGGCAAGTGCGGCTACGACAGCAATCGCAATGGCCCACGTCAGCCACGTCACCTGCTCCGTCCACTCAGATGCGAGAACAAAGACGATGCCGAGGGTGAGCAGGAGCGACCCGAGGAGCAGCCGCTGCCACACGGGAGTGACCGGGATTCGCGCCTGCAGGATCAGGAGCCCAGCAGCGAGAAGCGGTAGGCCGCCAATGAGGGTCGGGATGCTCGCGGGCAGAGTCGCACCCAGTGATGTCGTCACCCACGCGAGTGCCAGCCCCGCGGTCACCGGGATGAGCACCACACCGGCGACCCGCCACACCGGCTGCGATGCCAGTCGGCCTGCCGCGATCAACACAACAGTTGTGCCAGCCGCGAAAGCCGTCAAAGCCAGGGTGTCCAGTCGCCACCACTCACCCTCCCCATACGTCTGGATCGCCCAGCCGTCGGAGAAGAGCAGGATGCCGAGGGCGACGATCGACAGGGTGGTGGCGGTCGCCGGGATGCGACGATGCAGCAGCACGGCGAAGGCACCGGTGAGAACGACGAGCGTGGCCAGCACCGCGGTCTGCCCACCCCGCCCGAGGTACTGCCACGTCACCGCCGTGAATGCCGCCGCCCCCGCGATGAGCAGCACTGCACCGACGGCCAGCAGCACCTGCTGCACACCAACGCGCGGCGGCGTCGGCTCCGGAAGCGCCCCCGTCGCAACAGGGGGCCGCCCACCCGCAGCGATCGCGGCCTCAAG
>CAZLHZ010000283.1:2567-3465 GCA_964559285.1 uncultured Actinomycetes bacterium
GCACCCCAACCCGCGGCGCCGGCGACTCCGCAAGCGCCACCGTCGTCACAGGTCGCTGACCTGCAGCGATCGCGGCCTCAAGCTCACCGAGCCGGCTCTGCCACGCGGGAATCCCTTGAAGCAGGTACGCCGCTTCCCGGGCATACGGCGCATAAATGGTGAATCCGCAGCCGCAGGTGACGTCCTCCCCGGTAGCCGGGATCAACAGGACCGACCCGCAGCGCGGGCACACCAGCTCACTCATGCCGTCATCGTGTCATCACAACGCGCCGACATCACTCACGATGCGCCATCCCATGGCCCGTCGACCGGGCTGAACGACCCCGTGGATCGCCCACTCGGTCGGGGTCCAGTGGAACACCGCGTTCTGGTCGTGGCGGCGCGCGAGGTCCAGCACCGTGCTTCCCGCATCACCCACGATGACGAAGCCGGGCTCCTGCCAGTCACCATCGGCCTGACGACCGAGCGACTCCACGGGCTGCCATCCGGCCGCGGTGAGTTCACCCCTGAGCACCTCATGCCGGGCGGCGTTCACCTCGTCGGGCAGCAGTTGACTGCGCGGGTTGCAGGCGGTGAGGACCCACGCCTCCCGCGCGTCCCCCCACGGCCAGACCCCGGTGACCCCCGGGGGAGCGGCGATGACGACGAACTCGGGCAACTGCGCCGGGGTGATGTGCAGGCGGGTGGCGGCGTACTCATCCCAGATCTGGTGATCCACGGCGACAGTCTGCCTGCCAGAATCACCCCGTGACCCAGCCCTCCATGAACCTGCGCGGTGCCGTCGATCTCGGGGCCCTTGCGGCCCAGAAGCAGCGGGCTGCCGCGCGCTCCGGGAGCGAGCCAACCGGCGCGTACGTCATCGATGTCACCGAGCAGGACTTCCAGACTGAGGTCATCG
>CAZLHZ010000284.1:0-3459 GCA_964559285.1 uncultured Actinomycetes bacterium
CCGCGGAGATCCTCGACGACGATGTCCGCTGGATCCTCACCAAGGGCAAGCTGCCGACCTCGACCTGGCTGGAGGTCTTCGTCACCGCGCACGAGGTGGGACTGCCGTCGACCTCGACGATGATGTACGGCCACGTCGATGCCCCGCAGCACTGGGTCACCCACCTGCGCACCCTGCGCACCCTGCAGGAGCGCACCGGAGGGATCAGCGACTTGGTGCCGCGGCCGTTCATCCACCGGCAGGCACCTGCCTATCTCGCCGGGATTGCCCGACCCGGACCGTCGCTGCGCGACAACGTCGCGGTGCACGCGATGGCACGTCTCATGCTCCACGGAGCCGTGTCGAACATCCAGTGTTCATGGGTCAAGCTCGGTGATGACGGCTGTCGCGCCATGCTCGCCAGCGGTGCGAACGACCTCGGTGGCACGCTCATGGAGGAGACGATCTCGCGGATGGCGGGCTCTCAGCACGGGTCAGCGCGCGGTGCAGACGAGCTCGAGGAGCTCATCAGATCGGCACATCGGCAGCCTCGACAGCGCACCACGCTCTACGGATCCGTCCCCGATCGGGGTGTCGGGCGCGGATTATCAGCACATCCGGCTTGACGAGTCGTAATGACACCGTTGTAATACTCACCGTGCCCACTGAGTTCGGGATCCTGCCGATCATCGACGCCGTTGATGTTGTTCACGGCTGGCAGGAGCATGCACTCTGCGCGCAGACCGATCCGGAGGCGTTCTTCCCGGAGAAGGGCGGCAGCACCCGCGAGGCCAAGCGCGTCTGCCAGTCCTGCGACGTCCGCTCCGACTGCCTCGAATACGCCCTGGAGAATGACGAGCGGTTCGGCATCTGGGGTGGTCTGTCCGAGCGGGAACGGCGTCGGCTCAAGCGCAGCGCGAGCTGACCGACGTCCCTCACTGGGGGACGTCACCCGCGCATGTCATTCGCTGACTCCGCGTGACAGCGCATAGGCTGACCGCGATGACTTCCCTGGACTCTCCCGAGCAGACGCGCGTCCGTCACCATGTGACCGCCGTCGTCGTCGCCCATGACGGGGCGGGCTGGCTGCCAGCGACACTGGAGGCCCTGCGCGCCCAGACCCGGGCACCCGAGGCGACCGTCGGGGTGGACACCGGCTCCCGCGACCAGAGCTCGGCCCTCCTGGCCGCCGCCCTCGGCTCCGTCGTCGACGTCCCGCGCAACCACGGCTTCGGCCGCGCCGTCGCCGCGGGCCTGCGGGCCCAGGGCCCGACCCCGCAGGCCGATGTCGCCTGGGTGTGGCTGCTCCATGACGACTCCGCCCCCGAGCCGGACTGCCTCGAGCGGCTGCTCGAGGAGGCCGATCTGCTCATCTCGCGCGGGCGCACCCCGGGTGTGCTCGGCCCCAAGCAGCGTGGCTGGCACGACCAGCGGCTCCTGCTCGAGGTCGGCTTCTCCGTCACCGGATCGGGTCGCCACGACACCGGTCTGGAGATCGGCGAGCGCGACCAGGGTCAGCATGACCGCGGGGGAGAGGTGCTCGCCGTCAACTCCGCGGGCATGCTCATTCGCCGCGAGGTGTGGGATGACCTGCGCGGATTCAACTCGCGCCTGCCGCTGTTCCGGGACGATCTGGACTTCTGCTGGCGGGCGCACCGGGCTGAGAAACCGGTGCGGGTGGTCCCGTCCGCGGTCATCCATCACCGTGAGGCGGCCACCCACGGTCGGCGCGGCCCCACCCGGGTCCACGCCGCGCAGCGCAAGGCGACGATGCATGTCCTGCTCGCCCACGCTCCCCTGTGGCGGCTGCCCCTCACCTACCTGCGCCTCATCCTCACCAGTGTCCTGCGCGCCCTCGGCTGGGCCATCGCCAAGGACCTCGGGGCCGCCCGGGACGAGCTCGCCGCCATCGTGAGGATCCTGCTCAGCCCGGTCGGGATCACCCGGTCCCGTGCCCTCGTCCGGCGCACCACCCACCTGCCGGCCTCGTGCGTGCGCGACCTGAGACCCAGCGGCATCGCCCAGATCCGGTTCGCCGTCGACGCGATCGGGGTGCGGGTCAGCGCGCTGTTCACCTCGTCGACCCCGGACACGTCTGCCGCGGTGTCCAGCGCCTTGGAGTCCGGCCCCACCGATGATGATGCGGACTACCTGCCCCGCACCTCCTCGCGCTGGTTCCGCCGCCTCATCGCCCACCCGCTCGTGCCCCTGACCCTCGCCCTCCTCGTCGCCTCAGCCGTGGCCGCCCGGGGCCTGTGGTTCACCAGCGGTGCACTCCTCGGTGGCGCGCTGCTGCCCGCCCCCGGCGGCGCCGCCGACCTGTGGAGCCTCTACGTCAGCGGCTGGCACGATGTCGGATCAGGCTCGACCACCGCGGCACCGCCGTACCTCGCCGTCGTTGCCGCCTTCTCCACTCTCCTGCTCGGCAAGGCGCCCCTGGCGATTGACCTGCTCATCCTCTTCGGGGTCGCGATCGCCGGATTCACCGCCTACCTCAGCCTGCGCGGGGCCATCAGCAGCACCGCGGTGCGAGCCTGGGCGGCCCTCACCTACGCCCTCCTGCCCGCGGTGACCGGGTCGATCCAGACCGGCCGGCTCGGCACCGTCGGCGCAGCCATCGCGCTGCCGATCGCGGCACGGTTCCTCGTCCGCACCACCGGGCTGGCCTCCACCCGCCTGCCCGCACCGACCGCCCGCACCCCGTGGATGGCCGGTCTTACCCTCGCCGTCGTCGTCGCGTTCGTGCCGGCGCTGTGGTTGGTGGCTGTCGTCGCCGGGCTCATCGCCCTCATCCCGATGCGCGGGCTCGCCCGCCGCCTCGGCATGCTCCTCGCCCTGGCCCTGCCGTTCGTGCTGCTCCTGCCGTGGAGCTTCACCGTCCTGCGCGCCCCCGCCCTGCTCCTGCTCGAGCCCGGTCTCAACGGTGGCGCCACCCCCTCGGCCACCACCGGCCCGCTCGGCATCCTCCTGCTCGACCCGGGCACCGCCGGATTCCGCGTCCCCATCCCCGGTGCAGGTGTCGTCGGCGTAGCCGCGGCCCTCCTCGTCATCGTCGGCATCCTCGCCCTCACCCGTCGGGACACCCGACCGGCCGCGCTGGGTGCCTGGATCGTGGCCCTGGCCGCCGCCGCCCTCGGCCTCGTCGAGATCACCACCCGCGTCGTGCCCCCGTCGGTGAGCACTGAGCTCGTGCCGTGGCCGGGTGGGGCGACCCTCGTCCTCGGCCTTGCCCTCGTCATGGCTGCGGCCATCGCCGGGGACGGCCTGACCGCCCGGGTGGCCGGGAGCAACTTCGGCTGGCGACAGCCGGTCGCCCTCGTGCTCACCATCGTCGCCGTCATCGCGCCGATCGCGATCGCCGCTGCCTGGCTCATCGGCGGTGTCGCCGATCCGCTGCGCCGCGGGCCGGTGACCGAGCTGCCGGCCTTCGTCGCCGCCGATGCCGAGGGATCGCAGCGTCCGCGCACCCTCGTCCTGCGG
>CAZLHZ010000285.1:0-3454 GCA_964559285.1 uncultured Actinomycetes bacterium
AGTCCGTCCGAGCGCGCCACTTAATTTTGTAAAAAGAGAATTGAGCTAGTATGAATGAACTTGACACTCATCGAAATTGATAAAAAGAAATTAGGAATTAAGAAGAATGCATAGGGTTAAAAGTACAAAGTCTATTTCACCGAGTTAAATGCCATCATCTAAAATGAAACACTTGGCAGCGCGACGAGTGGTTGTACTTGGGTCCGCGCTCTTAATTGCAACGATCTCTCTCGGCCTGGTTGAAGTTGGTTTGGCTATTAGTACTTTTATGAGCAGAGGTCAGATATTCCCAAAATATGAAATTAAGTCGAATAATTCTTTCACCTTAAATGAAAACAGTGACTGCACTCCGTACACGTCACTTTTGGCACCACATCCTTACCTCGGTTTTGTTAGAAATCCTGATTTAGTTGATTGTTATTCGGGAATTTGGGGGATTAATTCGTTTGGGTTTCCCTTTGACGACCCACCACCGAGCACTGGTGTTCGACTTGAAAATTCAGTCTTGCTTGTTGGCGGAAGTGTCGCGGCGCAGTTGGGTGCTTCTCGACTGCTTGAGCGTGAGCTCAACGATTGTTTTAGCGAAGATTGGAAGGTTTTCACGGTTGCAGACGGTGCGTGGAAACAACCTCAACAAGTGATCGCTCAAACAATTTATGGATCTGGAGTTAAGTATATTTTTTCTCTCGAAGGATTTAACGAACACTATATGCTGAATCCCTCGAAAATTGATTTTGCTGTTCCTGCCGCAAATTTTGCGACGGTGACCCGAACTCTTCCTTGGACTACCAAATCAGTCGCTAAACTAGTGAGGTTCGTTGAGACCCCCTTAACATCATTGCCAGTGTTTGATCGTAGCCAAACATTGGGAATGATCGCTAGTTTTAGTCGGCGCTTTGTTGAATCTCGGTACAGCGAAGACTTATTTGCACTTGGTGCAAGACAGTGGACCCATGATCAACAAATTGAGTTTGAGACACGTCTAAACGAATATGGAAGGTATATCAAACTGATGGGGAGTATCGGACAGGTGCACGACCAGCAGGTCCATGTTTTTGTTCAGCCAGTACCTGCTATCGGTAAAAAACTTACAGACGAAGAGATTGCAGTAGTCGGCAATTTAGCATATGGCGAATTGTATGAAAATATGGCGAATTCACTACTGAACATTCAGATGGCGAATCTTCACACTTATTCGTTGTTGCAAATTTTTAATGATAAAACTGACTCACTTTACGCAGACGCAGTTCACTTGGGTTTAAACTCGTCTAGTGGTGACTCACAGGGGTATCGGTTAATCGCTGAAGAAATGGTTAAATTATTTTCAACGACGGAAGGACTGTCACGGAACTGCAGTTAGATCGCCTCCCAATTGTGTTAATTAGTATTGAGACATTAAATCCGTGATTCCTAAGAATAAAATTTTAATCCGTCAAAAATTACTAAACGACTCAACATTACAAAGTTAGTTCCAACTAGCTTTTGTTTTCAGTAATTTTCACCTTGCCACAAAGAATCTTTGGGAGACTTTGAGTAGTCCGATAACGAAATGGCTTTAGTCCTTTCCGTATTGACTTAGGTAATTAATCGCTTTGTCACGACGCTGTTCACTTTTATAAAGAATTGAGTTTCCAATTACTAGCAAATCGAGGTCAGATCCCATAAAGCATCGAAATGCATCTTTAGGAGATTCAACGATAGGTTCACCCCGCACGTTAAAGCTTGTGTTCACTAAAACTGGGCACCCTGTGATTTTGTGAAACTCGGTCAAGAGGGCGTGAAATAGGGAGTTTGTCTCAGTATGTACGGTTTGGACTCGAGCAGAGTAATCAACATGTGTAACGGCTGGAATCTCAGACCTCGGAATATTGAGTTTGTCAATACCAAAAAGATTTTGCTGCTCGTTAGTCATTAGGACTCTCTTTTCTCTTTTTATATCGGACACAAGGAGCATGTAGGGAGACTCGATATCTAATTCAAACCATGAGGATAGATGTTCGATAAGTACACTCGGAGCAAATGGTCGGAAGGATTCTCTAAACTTAATTTTTAGATTTAATTCTCTTTGAATATTTGGGTTGCGAGGATCAGCAAGAATGGAGCGATTTCCTAATGCTCGAGGTCCAAACTCCATCCGACCCTGGAACCAACCAACAGTCATTCCAGTTGTTAGGCATTGTGCTGTGATCTGTATCAGTTCTGCTTGTGAGGCAACGGTGAAATTTGCACCTAATGCGAAGAGACATCGTTCTATCTCGTTTTGTGTGTATTGGTTTCCAAGGTATGAACCTTGCATAGCGTCGCCTCTCGGCGGCAATCTCCTTATTGTTTTTTGTCTCAAATAATTGATCGCGAGAGCAGCCCCAATTGCTCCGCCTGCATCTCCTGAAGCAGGTTGAATCCAGACATTATCAAAGGTTCCCTTTCGAACAAGTGCTCCATTGGCTACACAGTTCAGGGCAACACCGCCAGCCAGGCACAAATTTTTATTTCCAGTCTCCCCTCGGATGGCTTCACCAAGACGTAGAACAATTTCTTCGGTAACAACTTGAATCGAGGCGGCAAGATCCATTTCTCTCTGAGTTATTTTCGACTCAGGTGAACGAGCAGGACCGTCGAAAAGATTTGCAAACTTCTCATTAGTCATTCGTAATCCAGTGGCAAAGTCAAAATAGGCCATGTTGAGCCGAAAAGATCCATCTTTTTTTACCTCAATTAGATTGTCCAAAATAATCTGCGAATAGCGAGGCTCGCCATAAGGGGCAAGTCCCATAATTTTGTACTCCCCCGAATTCACTTTGAATCCAGTGAAGTAAGTGAAGGCTGAATAGAGGAGTCCAAGAGAATGTGGAAAGTGAATCTCTTTAAGAATTTTGATTTCAGTTCCTTCTCCGACAGCCATCGATGTGGTTGGCCACTCACCAACCCCATCCATGGTTAATATTGCTGCCGACTCGAATGGCGACGGATAAAAGGCACTTGCCGCATGAGATAAGTGGTGCTCACTAAAAAGCAGCTTGTTTGACCAGTCAATGCCGCTCTCTACTTCTAGATTCAAGTGGTTGATTAAGTTGCGTTTTTGAAACAACTTATCGGTAAGCCAAACCGGCATTGACTTCGCAAAAGATTTGAATCCATTAGGGACATTAGCTAGGTAAGTTTCAATGAGTCTTTCAAATTTGAGAAAGGGCTTTTCGTAGAACACGACATAGTCCAATTGTCTAGGCTCAAGATCAGCTTCTCGCAGACAGGCCCGAATTGCGTTGACTGGAAATGACGCATCATGTTTGACTCTTGTGAAGCGCTCTTCTTGTGCTGCCGCAGCAATTAAGCCATTTTCAGTTATGGCGGCAGCTGAGTCGTGGTAAAAAGCCGAAATACCTAATACGCGCATCTCTAGAGACTCCTAGAAAAGAGTGTAAATAAATGGTGCGAGAGCTGTTGATTGAGCAAG
>CAZLHZ010000286.1:0-3438 GCA_964559285.1 uncultured Actinomycetes bacterium
TAGGAATACTCCGGAATGTCCTCGATGCGCAGGTAAAGCGGGCTGGCGAACCGACGCGTCGCGGGCAGGTAGGGCGACGGGGTGATCGGCGAAACGGGTGAGGTCGCGTGCATCGGATTGACGAGGATGTAGTCCGCACCGAGTTCGAACCCACTCCACGCTGCCAGATCCGCGAGGTCGCGCAGGTCGCCGATGCCCCAGGAGCGTCGGGAGCGAGTGGCGTAGACGTGGGCCATGAGACCCCAGATCCGACCGTGACGCAGGGCCTCGGGATCAAGTCGATGCGGGGTCACCACGAGGATCATCGCCGCGCTCACCGCCGGGCCCTCGGCCACGATGCGGTGCCAGCCGAGGGCGAGATCGGCTGGCACGGCGAAGGCCGCCTCACCGATGAGATGTCCATCGACCATGCGCGGCTCAACCCAGTGATCAACCTGGGCAAGGTCGCGGCCCCCACCCTCCTCGAACTCGATCCACAGTCGCACCGGCGATCCGTGGGGCACGTGCACGAGGACTCGTCCGTCGAATCCCTGACGGGCGACGTGGACCGGGGGCAGAACCCGCCGCCACGGATCGGTGAGCACCTCAGTGATGGATCCCTGCACCGTGCCCGGGGTGGAGGCATCGACTCCCAGCGCCGCCAGGATGCTCCGGATCGTGTCGTCCGCGATAGCCACCGGCATGCCGGACTGGTCGGTGTATCCCGTGGCCACCCCGTGCATCTCGGCAAGGCGGTGCAGGTCCGCTGCAGCGGGGTCTGACTCCGAGTGCATCACCGTCATGGCCACATCCTTCACTGTTATATGCATGCGCGTATATGCCTGCGCGTATATCCCCGCGCGCGGCCAGCCGCACGCGATCAGAAGCGTGCGCGGCCAGCTGCCGGCTCTCATCCATGCGTGCGTCGACCTGCGCTCGTGCCCTCACCCGCAACCGGCGGTTCGACTAGGGTCGGCCCATGCCTGAGACGCGCCCAGACTATCCCGCAGCCGAGCGACTCGACCTTGTCGATGACTATCACGGGGTCGGCGTAGCCGATCCCTATCGGTGGCTCGAGCGACGCGATGATCCGCGCACCCCGGAGTGGCTTGATGCGCAGGAGCGGCTCCTTGAGAAGGAGCGTGCCACGTGGTCGACCCGCGAGGGATTCCGTGATCGCATCGAGGCTCTCCTCGGGTCAGGGGTCGTGTCGCCGACGTACTGGCGCGGTGAGCGAGGATTCTTCACCCGCCGCGAACCTGGGCAGCAGTTCGCCGTCCTGCTCACCATCGATCCGTCCGGCACCGAGCGTGTGCTCATCGATCCGATGGCACTGGACCCCTCGGGCTTGACCACGCTCGACGCCTGGCAGCCCTCAAAGGAGGGCAACCTGCTCGCCTACCAACTGTCCGAGGGTGGCACCGAGGAGTCGGTCCTGCGCGTCATGGATGTGCGCACCGGTGCCACAATCGACGGCCCGATCGACCGGTGTCGCTACTCCCCCGTCGCGTGGGTCCCGGGTGAGGAGGCGTTCTACTACGTCCGCCGGATCGCCCCCGAGCTGCTGCCGGAATCCGAGCGCAACTTCCATCGCCGCGTCTACCTCCACCGCGTCGGATCTCCGACCGAGACGGACGTCCTGGTGTTCGGTGCCGGCATGACGATGACGAACTACTACGGGGTCGAGGTCAGCGTTGATGGCCGATGGCTGCAGGTCTCAGCCTCCGAGGGCACCGAGCCGCGCAACGATCTGTGGATCGCTGACCTGCATCGCTGCAGCGTTGACGCACCGGAGTTCCGACTCCTCCAGGGTGACGTGGATGCGGAGACCGGCATCGACGCCGGTCGCGACGGCCGCTTCTACGTGACGACCAACCTGGACGCCCCGCGCGGCCGGGTGGCCGTGTGCGATCCGGCAACCCCCACGTCCGCGCACTGGGTCGACCTGCTCCCCGAGGATCCCGGCTCCGTGCTGGACGGCTGGGCCATCCTCGACGGACCACAGATGCCGGCGCCGCAGATGCTCGTCGCCCGCACCCGGCACACGGTGAGCGAGCTGTCCCTGCACGATCTGGTGAGCGGTGCCTTCATCCGCAGCGTCGAGCTGCCGGGCGTCGGCACCCTCAGCGGTCCCATCGAGCGTCCCGAGGGCGGCCCGGAGGCGTGGTTCACCTACACCGATCACACGACGGTGCCGCGGGTCTACCGATATGACGGGCGCTCCGGCGAGGTGATTCTTGAGAAGACGCCTCCGGGTGCGGTGGAGGTGCCTCGCATTCACAGCCGTCAGGTCGTCTACACCTCCGCGGACGGCACGCCCGTGCGCATGTTCGTGCTGTCGGCGGCAGCAGAGCCCGACCGACCGCGTCCCACGATGCTCTACGGCTACGGCGGATTCGGGATCTCCCTCACCCCGGGATATTCCGCCTCCATGCTGGCGTGGGTCGAGGCGGGCGGTGTCATGGCTGTGGCCAACCTGCGCGGCGGCGGTGAGGAGGGTGAGGAGTGGCATCGCGCCGGCATGCTCGCCCACAAGCAGAATGTCTATGACGACTTCCATGCCGCAGCCGAGTTCCTGATCCGCGAGGGCTGGACCACCCCGAAGCAGTTGGCGATCCAGGGTGGATCCAATGGTGGGCTGCTTGTCGGTGCAGCCATGACGCAACGGCCTGATCTCTTCAACGCCGTCATCTGCGCCGCCCCGCTGCTCGACATGATCCGCTACGTCACCAGCGAGCTGGGGCCGACATGGACGGTGGAGTACGGCGATCCCGCGGACCCCGAGCAGTTCGGATGGCTCCACGCCTATTCGCCCTACCACAACGTGACTCCAGGGGTGGACTACCCGGCCACGATGTTCGTCGTCTTCGACAATGACACCCGCACCGATCCGATGCACGGTCGCAAGATGTGCGCGGCAGTGCAGCAGGCAACCTCAGGCTCTCGCCCCATTCTGCTGCGGAATGAAGGCCAGGTCGGACACGGCCAGCGGTCACTGTCGAAATCCATGGACGAGTCGGCCGAGATGCTGGCCTTTGCCGCGAAGTGGACCGGGCTGGAGGCCTAGCCCGCCCCTAGCGCTAGACACCTCCTGCCGACGGCAGTCTCGGTCAGCAGGCCTTGGATCCCGCGACCCCGTGACATTGTCAGGGCGTCGGCCTAGCCTCCCTCCCACAGGCAGCAGTAGTCGCTCCGGGGGGGTGACCGTGCATGACGAACCCATGGCATGACATCGCAACGGTTGATCAGGGCCGGGACCTAGCAGACCGACTCATGAGTCCACATCGTGACCGGCCGGTCGTAGTCGTGTCGACACCGAGTCCCCGGAGCTCTCCATGGATTGATCTGTCCGAGGTGGCGCGTGAGGTCGGTACCCTCGCGGACATCGTTCACATCTCGACGGCTGAGGCTGCCTACGCCCTGAGTGACCGACTTCCACCTCTCACGTCGTGCTACGGA
>CAZLHZ010000287.1:0-3435 GCA_964559285.1 uncultured Actinomycetes bacterium
GACGAGACGGTGGTGACAGCCGTCATCGCTCCGGCGCACATCCGGTCGATGGAGAAGCCCGGGACCGAACGCGGCAGCCCGGCGAGGATGGAGGCTGAGCGGCCGAGGGTCAGGCCCTGGTCGCCGATCTGCGTCGTGGCCGCGATGGCGACCTCGTCGACCCGATCGGCCGGCAGGCTCGGATTGCGGGCGAGCAGGTGGCGGATGACGGCGACGACCAGGTCGTCAGCGCGGGTCTGCGCGTAGGCGCTGCCCGCCTTGCCGAAGGGGGTCCGTGCGCCGTCGACGAAGACGACATCGCGAAGGGGACGGGGTGTCATGGGGCCTCCCGGGTGAACCGCCACGAGACGGGTACCCCGATGCTACTCGTCGGTAACTACCGCGTCACGGCAGGAGGCCGCAGTGCGCGAGAGCCAGCCGCACCAGTCGCCCGTGTCCGCCGGTCATATCGGCCTGGATGCCCTCATCAAGGGCCTCCTTCGGCGTGACCCAGGTGAGGTCGAGAGCGGACTGCGACGGTGCGCAGTCACCATCGCAGGCAACGACGAACGCCAGGCTCACCGCGTGCTGCCGAGGGTCATGGAAGCCGGTGATGTCCGGATCCGGGAAGTACTCCGCGACCGTGAACGGAGCCGGGCTTGGGGGCACCCGCGGCAGCGCGACCGGCCCGAGATCCTTCTCCAGGTGACGCATGAGGGCATCGCGCACCCGCTCGCCGTAAAGCACCCGGCCGGACACGACCGCACGCCCGATCCGACCGTCGGGCATAGCGCGCAGCAGCAGGCCCACGGAGGTGACGACCCCCGCGGCATCGACCCGGACCGGGACGGCATCGACGTAGACCATGGGCAGCCGATCGCGGGCGTCCGCAAGCTCATCGGAACTCAGCCATGAACCGCGCGTGTCGAGCATCTCGTTCACTGCTGCCTCCCCATCGCCTCCCCGGTGAGCATCACGTGCGGCCCCACCACTGACCGCACAGGTCACCGTGCGCTGGGCAGCCTAGCGGCGTAACGTCACCGCATGACACACGCTGAGGTGCCCGCCGCCACCGACCCCACCACGTATCCGCGGGGCCGCTCCGAGCAGGAGTGGCGGCAGATCCTGTCCCCGGAGGAGTACCACGTTCTTCGGGAGGCCGGCACCGAGCGCCCCTGGTCGGGTGCCTACGTTTCCACTGCGACGCAGGGCATCTACCGCTGTCGTGCCTGCCAGGTCGAGCTCTTCCGCAGCGAGGCGAAGTTCGACTCCCACTGCGGCTGGCCGTCGTTCTTCACTCCCTTGGCCGGGGACACCATCATCGAGCTCGTGGATGACTCGCTCGGGATGCGTCGGGTTGAGGTGCGCTGCGCCGCGTGCGGGAGCCATCTGGGACATGTCTTCTCGGGCGAGGGGTATCCGACCCCGACGGACCTGCGCTACTGCATCAACTCGGTGTGCCTGACCTTGGAAACACCCTCCGCATAAGCGGCGTGGCTGTCGGAGTCTGCATCCGATGGCACCTAGCCTGAGGCTGTGACGGAGTCGGTCTCGCCGCGAATGGTGCAGGTGGCGGCGGGAGCCCCTCACGAGCAGCGCTTCTCGGAGAAGATTGCCGAGATTCGTCGCCACCTGTGGCGACCCGAGGTGACTCTCAGCGATGTCCCGGCACCCCACCGGCTTGCGCCGTACACCTCGGCAATGACGGCTGAGATCGAGCATGCGGGCGCGGAAGTGGGGTCCGGGCGGCTGGTGATCCTGCACGATCCGCAGGGCGACCCCGCCTGGCCGGGCTGCTATCGGGTGGTCGCCTTCGTGCGCGCGACATTGGAATCGGACCTTGCCGACGACCCCATGCTTCCCGATGTCGCGTGGTCATGGCTGGAGGAGTCCCTCGCTGAGGCACCGCATGCTGCCCTGGGCGGAACGGTCACCCGGTCCTCGGGGCACTCCTTCGGGCAGATGGCGGGGGAGCCGGTGACCGGACAGGTCGAGGTCCGTGCCTCGTGGAGCCCCACGGGGGAGGGGTCACTTCTTCCCCATGCCCTCGCCTGGATCGGCCTCATGGAGGCGGCTGCAGGACTACCGCCGGCCGTCACCCCCGCGCCAATGTTGCGTCACTAGGCAGGGCTGACCCGGGCAGGTTCCGGGTGATACTGACGAGGTGAGACCCCCCACCGTCCTCGTGAGCGGCGCTACCGACCGGCGCCAGCGCCTCGCCTCCCTGCTGTCGCTCTCAGCCTCCGGTCCGGTCCTGCCGGTGGCGGCGGTCGGGGATCTGGCCGGACGGGTCCCGGCGAGCGGATCCATTGTCGTCATGGACGTCACCGCGCCCCCGCGTTCGACACCTGAGCGCGGGGGCGTGCTCGATCACCTGCGTGCCCTCGTCCGCCGGGGGTGGCGGCGACTCGTGCTGCTGGACGATCCGGCAGCCCCGGTGGGCGTGCGCACCGCTATCGCCCTCGGGATCCGTGGCTATGTCGTCGCCCGGGTCAACGGCCGCGATGCGCGTGCCGGTGCACAGCCTGCGGCCGGCATCGGCTTCCCGCAGGGTCTGTCCACACGCGAGGTCGAGGTTCTGCAGCTGGTCTCCCGGGGGATGAGCAACCGCGATGTCGGGCAGGCCCTTGGCCTGTCCTCTCTCACGGTCAAGAGCCACCTCGCGCGCATCGGACGCAAGCTCGGCAACGGTGACCGCGCGGCGATGGTGGCTGCCGCCTTTCGTGCCGGTCTGGTGCTGTGACCGGCAGTGCACGTCGCTCCCGGGGACGCGCTCGTCCCTGAGCCCACCCTCCCCGGGAGCGCCCGGGGGACGCCGTACGGTAATCCGGTGCATCAGGACGACCCCCGATCCCGGACGTCACCGTGACGTCGGACGGACTCGCGGCGGTCATCGCCCGGCTGGCGGGAGGGTCAGGTCCGGTGGCGATGGACTCTGAGCGCGCTTCGGGATTCAGGTACGGGCAGCGGGCCTATCTCGTGCAGATCTGCCGCGAGGGGTCAGGAACATTCCTCATCGACCCGATCGCCCTGCCCGATCTGTCGGGTGTCGCTGCCGCGATCGCCGATGCCGAATGGATCCTCCATGCCGCCTCCCAGGATCTGCCGTGCCTGGCGGAGGTCGGGCTGGTGCCGCGGACGCTGTTTGACACCGAGCTGGCCGGCCGACTGCTCGGACGCGATCGGGTGGGGCTGGCGGCGCTCGTCGAGTCTGAACTCGGCGTCACCCTGGCCAAGGAGCACTCGGCTGCGGACTGGTCCACCCGTCCGCTGCCGGAGCCGTGGCTGAGGTACGCGGCCCTCGACGTGGAGTACCTCATTGAGCTGCGTGAGGTCCTGGGGGAGGCACTTCAGGAGGCCGGAAAGGGCGAGTGGGCGCGGCAGGAGTTCGCGGCGATTGCTGCCGCCCCGGCGCCTGCTCCCGCCAAGAAGTAAGCCCGCCAAGCAAGCCCGCGA
>CAZLHZ010000288.1:0-1194 GCA_964559285.1 uncultured Actinomycetes bacterium
GACTGGTGGCTGCTGGACTTCGCGGAGCACCGTGGGATCGCGTCCGTAGTGCAGGACCTGAACCGGGTCTATCGGGAGACGCCCGCGCTCTGGCAGTGTGACGACTCGCCTGAGGGGTTCGAGTGGCTGGATGCGAATGACTATCGGACCAACGTCTTCACGTGGCTGCGTCGCAGCTCCGATGGCTCCCTGCTCGCCGCGGCCATCAACATGTCACCGGTGCCGCGGGTGCACTACCGCCTCGGCCTGCCGGTGGGTGGTGAGTGGGAGGAGGTGCTCAACACCGATGCGATTGCGTACGGCGGCACCGGCAGTGGCAACCTGGGCCTGGTGACCACCGAGGACGAGCCCTGGCACGGCCGCCCGGTGTCGGCCTCGATCGTCATCCCCCCACTCGCGGGAGTGTGGCTCCGGCATCGGGGGTAGGCCTAGAGCCGCCCGATGGCCTCATCCCAGTCCACGATGCGCGTGAAGCAGCTGCAGTCGCTGTCCCAGCGCTCATAGTCGCGGAAGAATCCGGTCTCGACACTGAGACAGTCCTGGCCTCCGCTGCGCAACTGGGGACTGGTGATGACATAGCGCCAGGTCGTCGAGTTCAGCTGCTGGACGGACTTGGACTCGATCTTGCCTCGCAGTGAGCTGGCTCGGCCCGAGGCGAACGGATCGAAGCTCGCCCACATCGGCTGGCCTCCCGACCAGACGGAACACATGCCGTAGGAGGACCGACCGAACTTGAAGTCCACGTAGAAGAACGAACTCGGCCGCTTGAAGAACTGGACATCGATCGTGGCACGACCCAGCTCGCGCGCCATTCCGAGGGTCACCTTCTGGATGTCGCCGTCCTTGGATGGAGCATCCCGCCCGTCATTGATGACAACCTTGCCCCGGGGCTCTGGCGCACTCGGCGCCATGGCACTGGCCTGCGCTCCTCCCGAGACCACCATCACCGCGGCAAGCAATCCCACCGACACCAGCCGCCAGCATCCGCGTCCATTCATCTTCTCTCCCCCATCTCGACTCAGTCGATCTGGAGTTCTAGCACAGTATTCGCTTTTCGAATAGCCCTAGGCCACGGCCTCGCCCTTGAACACCTGACTTCGATGCCACGCGACGTGCGCCTCCGATGGCAGGCGAGTCCCCGGTCGGGGACGGAGCCGCTGATCGTGAAGGTCGTAGACACTCCGCCCGGCCGGG
>CAZLHZ010000288.1:1204-3422 GCA_964559285.1 uncultured Actinomycetes bacterium
AGCATGCGGTGATGGAGGGCGCAGAGGGCGATGCCATTGTCGGGCTCATCCGGTCCGTCGAAGGTGAACCAGCGCACGTGAGCGGCATCGATGCCCACTGGCACACCGCGCAGGGCCCCGTCGAATCCGCAGAAAGCACAGGACCGATCCCACGCGACAATGATGAGATCACGCCATCGGGGATCGCGACGGCGCCCTGCCGGCATCGTCACACCCGGAACCGCGTAGACCTCGTCGAGGTCGAGGCCGCATGCACTCGCGATGTCCGGGATGAGTGTCATCGGGAACTGCTGTTCGAGAATTGCCCGCGCGGCAGCATTGCGCACCGCCGGATCGCGCAGCGGACCCTCGATCTCAGGCACGAACCTGCCGTCTATGGGTGCCGCCCGCAGCTGACCGGCACTGTCGTTGTCCACCTCGCGGCTGAGCACCCACACCCCGTCGGAGCGCAGCCTCGTGAAGGGGTACGCCGGTGACGTGGAGGCCGACGTCCCGAACTCGTCCAGCAGCAGCCCGAGACGCTCCTCCACCACCGACCAGTCCAGTGCGGACGACCCGGTTGCCGCGATCTGTCCCATCGCCAGGAGCATGAGGAGCGGCTTGTGCGGAGCGCGTTCACCACCCTTGCTGAACTTCCGAACGGAGAGCAGGCGGTCGGTGACCTCTCGCTCGACGGCACTCACCGAGGTCACTCCTTCACCGGGGCATTCCCGTGGAACTCGCCAATGCTGAAGCGCTGCTCTGCAGAGTCGATCTTGCGTGAGGCCGCTGCACCGAGGTCAATCCCCATGACGTCCGCGAGCCGGACGAGGTAGATCAGCACATCGCTCAACTCCTCCCCCACTCGAGTTCTCAACGGTTCATCACTCGCCAGTCGAATCACCTCGTCCGCGGGCAGCCACTGGAGCAGCTCGGCGAGCTCGCCCACCTCGCCGACGAGGGCCAGCGCGAGTGACTTTGGGTCGTGAAAGCGCTCCCAGTCTCGTTCCTGAGTAAATCGGCGCATGCGATCCCGGATCAGCCGCAGATCTGACTCCCCCGAGTTGCTGTCGATCATGCGTGGAGCCTGCCACGCGTTCGCCCGAAGTGACAGCCATAGCGAGTAGCATCTCCCCGTTATCGCGGCTCGACGGGCTTCCCACCGTGGACATGCCCCCATCCGCACGGGTCATCTCGTGCTGCCCTGGGGGAAGTCGTGGCGCTCTTCCGAGCGTCGGCCAGATCACTGGCCGAGCAGCTGCCCGTCGAGTCCGTGGTTGAGCAGATGACCGAGCAGATGCTCTTCCGACATGGACGACGTCCCGCAGCCGCTGAGCAGCGGTCCTGGTCACGCAGCATTCCCGCACTTATGCGGGATCTCGTGGATGCCGGCCTCCCTCACGTCGAGGTCCTGCTCGAGCACCCCCTGCCGCTCACCAGCCGCCGCATCGACGCGATCATCGCCGGGCAGCATCCGAGGACGGGGCGACCGTCCTACATCATCGTCGAACTCAAGCAGTGGAGTTCAGCTGAGTCCGTCACTGACGCTCCAGATCTCGTCCTCGTTGATGGATACGGGCACAGTCCGCGCCTGCATCCGCTGGCACAGGTGCAGGGCTACCGCGACTACATCACCGACTTCATTCCCACACTTGCCGAGTCCCAGTCCTCCCTCGTCGGAGTGGCCTACCTGCACAACGCCACCGAGCAGGGCGTGGCAGACCTGCGCGACCGACCTGGACCGGATCGGCTCTTCACCGGCCAGCGACGAGCGGATTTCCATGACTTCCTGCGTTCCCACCTGGACCCGGACGTCCCCGGTGTCACGGCTGCCGACGACCTCCTCAGCGGGCGGATTGCCCCGTCACGCCAGTTGCTGACGGTCGCCGCCGAGGAGATTCAGGTGCGGGAGCAGTTTGTGCTCCTTGATCAGCAGCGGGTTGCCTTCGAGATGGTGCTGCAGGCGGTTCGCCGAGCGCGCTCCGATGACACCAAGTCCATCATCGTCGTGACCGGTGGTCCGGGCACTGGGAAGAGTGTCATCGCACTGTCGCTGCTGGGCCAACTCGCTCGCGAAGGTCGGACGGTGCTGCACGCCACTGGATCCAAGTCCTTCACCCAGACGATGCGCCGCGTCGCCGGTCGCCGTTCTCCCCGCGTCAAGGCGATGTTCAAGTACTTCAACTCCTTCATGGACGCCGAACGCAATGGACTTGACGTCCTCATCCTCGATGAGGCG
>CAZLHZ010000289.1:0-3417 GCA_964559285.1 uncultured Actinomycetes bacterium
TCTCATCCTGGATCGAGTCAGGCAGCACAAGACCATCCGCGAGGAGCTCTGCCTGAACGTCAACCTCATCGGAGCCGCGTCCTGCCATGACATAGCGCAGCGGACGCATCTCGTGGCGTGAATTCAGAACGGCGGACCCGGAGTGCATCGCGTGTACCGTGAGGGGACTTCCTGAAGGTAGGAGTCGCGCCAGCCGACGGGTCGCCTCACCGGCATGGCATTGTCCGCGCTCCATGGCCTGAACCCCGGCGAGTCGGATTCGGATGGCACCTGCGCTGTCGCGCAGGACCGGCCACAGACGCAGTCGATGCCCTGCGTCGTCCAGTTGCCATGCGTGGGTGATCTCGCCGGGGACCTTGGCCATGATGGTGTCGCCGTCTGCGACGCGCTCCATGTGTCCCGTCCGGGTCCATGCCCACGAGACGTCAGCCCCGGCCTCAGGGGTGCGTTCGACGTCACGAGCGGTTGCGCCATTGGTCGGAGCAAGCAGCATCCCTCCCACGGCGATCGTCGCGAGGATCATGCGTGCAGCAGAAGGGAAGCCCACATGTATGCGACGACCATGTGTGCAGCGATGTTCCCCGCTGTGGAGAGGATCACGCGCGTGGACGCTTCGGCTCACACCCGGTCACCGGCTGTGGCACGCAGTCCTGATGGTCATGTGCTTCACAGCGGCCAGCACTGTCTCGCGTTAGGAGGGAGTCACGCTCGTGCAGTGCCACGAGGTCGCCAGGGTCGATTCGCCGCCACAGGATTCGGGTCGTGCATGACGACCGGTCACCGTGTTGAGCATGACGAGCCAGCGTCGTCCGTCCAGATGGCTCACCGTCACCTCTCCGTCGCGACGCTCGGCAGCAGTCAACACCCTGGGTCGACGCTCTCCAGTTTCGCGGCGTACGGCGATCTCAGCGACCTGCTCTGACGGGCTCAGCACTGAGCGGCCACGCACGTGATCGAGGTCAATGAGGCCCTCGTGAAGGAGGGAGCAGGCAGAGTCAGGATCGAGGCGGCCGTAGACGGTGCCCTCAGGAAGGACCAGTGCGGTGGGAGCGAATCGATGGCCGCCGAGGTGGGAGGTTTCCCACGCGGCGACTCCGCGATCACGCAGCGTGGTGAGCAGGTGCCGTCCCTCGATTGCGCAGCAGGCGTCGCGACTCGAGTGCGTGCACACGAGCAGTTCCGGCCCGTCCAGTTCGCGGTGATCCGGGCCATCGGGCAGAGCGCCGTTGCTGAGTGCCTCCGCATCCCATCGACCGAGTTCGGCTGCGGACGGCTGGGGGGCAAGGAATCCGCAAGGTCGGTCACCGGCGGCATGAGCCACGAGCACGGTCGGTTCGGTGATGCAGGTGAACGAGGGCGGTCGCCGCACGAGGACAACCGTGATGCCGGGTGTGCGCGCGAGCGTCAGAAGTCCGTGTCGGACGTCCTCGTCGAGGCGCTCGGATTCCAGCGCAATGCGACCCCAGGGCCCGGCGTACTCCCACGCAATCCATGTCCGCGCGCGCGGTGCGGTTCCGGCGAGCGGTTCGTCAGCTGCCCTGGTCAGAGCCGAGCAACTCTGGGTGCGATGCATGTCAGGGGGAGCCGATCGCGGCGACCGGACCGGGCAGGGGCTTGCCCGATCCATCGCGACGGGGGTCAATCGCAGGCAGCGCCACCGGCATGCCCGATGCGGATGAGGCGCGGGCGGGTCCGGCGCCCGCCCATGCCCGGATCAGGCGATCCTCGCCCTTGAGTAGGCGGTGACATCGCACGCCCCCGGTCCCGCGGCCCTTCGCCGGATACTCGAGGTACGCCGTGACCTTGGCACTGCCGGCCACGGTTCCCGGAAGCGCAGCGGAGGTTCCGGCGATGGTGACGACGACCGCACCGCGTCGGGGCATGACGGACCCGAAGTAGATCGCCTCGCCTCCCTCGTCGATTCGGATGCCGGCGACTCCGCCAGCGGTCCGACCCTGCGCGCGGACCCCGGATGCCGGGAACCGCAGCAACTGCGCATCGGAGGTGATGAAGACCAGGTCTTCGCGCTCATCCTCGATCATCGAGGCACCGACGATCTCGTCTCCGTCATCAAGTCGAATGATCTCCCAGGCTGCCTTGTTCGCCGGAACTTCGGCGGCCACGCGCTTGACGATGCCCTGACGGGTACCGACCACAAGGCCATCGACCCCGAGCGGCGACAGGCACAGGACGCGTTCACCCGCGGGCAGATCGATGAGGGTGCCGAGCGGGGCGCCGAGGGACATTCGCGGGGCGTCATCAGACGGCGGAAGCACGGGAAGGTCGAGCACTGACAGGCGAAGCACCCGGCCGGTTGAGGTCACCAGCCCGATCTCACCGCGCGCGGTCGCGGCGCACCAGGAGGTGATGAGGTCGTGCTGGCTGCGGTCCTCGCTGTAGCCGAGTGCTTCGTCATCCTTGGTGCGCGCGAGCAGACCGGTGCTGGACAGGAGCACCCAGCACGGGTCGTCGGGGATCTCAAGCGCGGTGGCCGTTCGTGCCGGCTGGCCCACACCGTCGAGGAGGAGGGTGCGGCGGGGGGTGGCGTGTTCCTTGGCGACCTCGGTGATCTCGTTGCCGACGACGTCGCGTAGGCGAGTGGGGTCTTCGAGAATGCGTGTGAGGTCGGAGATGCGATCGCGGAGCTCGGTCTGCTCCTTCTCGAGCTCGATGCGGGAGAACTTGGTGAGTCGACGCAGCGGCATGTCAAGGATATAGGTGGCCTGCACCTCAGTGAGGCTGAACTTCTTCATCAGTTGTGTGCGCGCGGCAGCAGCATCATCACTCGCGCGGATCACCTTGATCACCGCATCGATGTCGAGAATGGCCACGAGCAGGCCAGCGACAAGGTGGAGTCGTTCCTGCGCCTTCGTGCGCCGGAACGAACTGCGTCGGCGAACGACCTCGGTGCGGTGGTCGAGGAAGACTCGCAGCATCTCGATGAGCCCGAGGGTGCGGGGCTGGCCGTCGACGAGGGCGACATTATTGATCGAGAAGGAGTCCTCCATCGGGGTGAGTCGATAGAGCTCCTCGAGGATGGCTTCAGGTTGGAATCCGCTCTTCACCTCGATGACGACACGCAAGCCGCTGTCACCATCTGTGAGATCGGTGATCTCCGCAATGCCCTGGAGGCGCTTGGAGCGGACCAGGTCGGTGATCCGATCGATGACACGTTCCGGACCGATGCCGGGCGGAAGCTCGGTCACGACGATGCCGCTGCGCCGCGGTGTCACCTGCTCGACCCGCGCTACCGCGCGCACCTTGAGCGACCCGCGGCCGGTCTCATAGGCCTCGCGGATGCCGTCGAGGCCGGTGACGATGCCTCCGGTGGGGAAGTCCGGGCCGGGGACGAATCCCATGATCGTGTCGAGGCTGGCCTTGGGATGCGTCAGCAGGTAGCGCGCAGCCTGGGCCACC
>CAZLHZ010000290.1:0-3407 GCA_964559285.1 uncultured Actinomycetes bacterium
TTTCCGCGGGCCCCGATCGCGGAGGAGGAGCTGATGCTGGCGCTCAACGTCACGTCGGTGCTGCAGTTGAATCACGCCGCTGCCGCGATGATGCAGGGACGTGGCAGTGGAGCCATCATCAATGTCTCGTCGACCGCGGCCTACTGGTCGGCAGGCACCTACGCGGCTGCGAAGTCGTGGGTGCTGGCCACCACCTTGGGGCTGCGGACTCAGGTGTCGAACTCCGGAGTGCGGGTGATGGCGCTCGTGCCGGGCTTCACCCGGACGGAGTTCCACTCCCGATCCCGAACCGATGCGACCGGCGTTCGTCCGTGGATGTGGCTGACGGCGTCAGAGGTCGCACGGGAGGCCATCGACGCCCTTGATCGTGACCGCGCTGTCTGCATCCCGGGTCGTCGCTATCGGGCGCTCGTGGAGATGGTGCGTCACCTCCCGCCCGCGGGTCGGGCGGCAGTCCTACGTCGACTGGCTCCCCTGCGCAGCGCCCAGTAGCGGTGCGCCCGACGCCCGCGTCCACTCTGGAAACTTTGTCATACCTATGGCAGACTCGCGGCGTGCTGAGCCGGTCGTGTGACCTCAATGCGGCCCTGCCTCCGGTAGGTGCGTGCGCGATGTCCGCGCGTGACCTGGCGTCGGCACTGCGCAGCGGTGACCGTGACGCGCGCGATGTCATTGAGGACGTGCTCGTCCGGGCCGAGCAGGTGCAGCAGCGAGTGAACCCTTTCACCTTCCTGCAGCCTGACCTCGCCCGCCGATCCGCGGAGGAGTCCGCCGAGCGCCTTCGCACCGGTCGGGCGCGACCTCTCGAGGGGGTCCCGGTGGCGATCAAGGAGCTCACCGCGCATGCGGGACAACCGCACACTCTCGGCACACTCTTCCTCCGCGACAACATCGCCGCGGCAAGCGATCCGGTGGTGTCCGCACTGCTCGATGCCGGAGCAGTGCCGTTTGCGCGGACAAACACACCCGAATTCGGTTGCGCCTCGGTCACCGACAACCTCCTCTTCGGCGAGACGCGCAACCCCTGGAATCCTCAGTTCAGTACGGCGGGATCCAGCGGTGGCGCCGCCGCCGCCCTTGCCGCCTATGCGACCCCGCTCGCACAAGGGACGGACTCTGCGGGCTCACTGCGGATGCCCGCGGCAGCCTGCGGTGTCGTCGGCATGAAGCCGTCACACGGGGTCGTGCCGGTTGCTGCACCTGACTACCTCGAGACCGTCGGTCATAACGGGCCGATGGCGCGAGATGTGGCCGACCTTGACCTCATGTTCCGTGTCATGGCACGCACTGATCCGGATCAGCTCACCGGGCATACACCGTATGACCCGGAGCACGAGCGGCACCTCAGCCAACTGCGCGTCGCGCTCATCACAGCGATCCCCGGGCTCGCCACGGATGTCGACGTCGAGCGCAACCTGCGCCGGACTGCCTCGCTGATGTCGTCCGCTGGCGCTGACGTCGTCGAGACGGACTTCCCCTGGTCATGGGAGCAGATCTTCACAGCGGTCAAGCTCAACTTCGGTGCCGTCTACATGCCCCTGGCACGACGACTGCGCGATGCCGGTGCCGAGCTCACGGATCTCACCCATGGTTTCATTGCGGATGTCGAACCGGTGACACGCGACTACGGATTCACCGTCGATGCCCGACGTCAGTCGGCAGAGCTGCATCGCGCGCTGGGCGCCATCTTCCGTGATGTCGACCTCATCCTCATGCCAACCCTGCAGATGCCTGCTCCTATTGCTGGCGACCACTTCATCGAGCACGGACCAGTAGTCAATGGACGTGAGTCTGCGGATCGATGGATCGTCGCCTTCACCGTTCCGTTCAACCTCACCAGTTCGTGCCCAGCCCTCACTCTGCCGAATGGGCTCTCCGGCGAGGGACTGCCCACGGCGGCTCAGCTCATCGCCCGCCCCTACCGCGATTGGGATCTGCTTCGCTGGGCTGGCGCTGTGGAGGCGCTGATCGCCTCCACAATCCCGTGAACCACGACCACGTAGGCCGAGGAGTGACGTGAAAGTCAACGATCACGACCCGATCGACGAAACCTGCTTGCCAGCCGACCGGCGCCTACTGGACTACCTGCGTGACGACTGCGGA
This sequence comes from uncultured Actinomycetes bacterium, assembly GCA_964559285.1. GTDB lineage: Bacteria > Actinomycetota > Actinomycetes > S36-B12 > S36-B12 > CAZLHZ01. The sequence goes on from CAZLHZ010000290.1 coordinate 2,104, forward strand.
CTCCTGGGAACCAAGGAGGCCTGTGGCCGCGGTGAGTGCGGTGCCTGCACGGTACTCGTGGATGGCAAGGCGGTGCTCTCCTGCATCACCTACGCCGCTCGGATCACTGGACACGTCGAGACGATCGAGGGAATTGCCGAAGAATCGCACCCACTGCGTGAGGCCTTTGCGCGGCACGGTGCCTTCCAGTGCGGCTTCTGCACTCCCGGCCAGATTGTTCGGGCCACCGCGGTTCTGCGCGACGGGTGTCCCGCGACCGATCCCGAACTGCGGGCTGCGATGAGCGGCAATGTCTGCCGCTGCACGGGCTATAACGGGATCATCGCTGCCATCCGGGAGGTGGCCGGATGACGATCCTTGAGTCGAGGCCAACGACGAACCCCATCGGCCAGCGGGTGCTCAATGTTGACTGGCAGCAGAAGACAGCGGGTGAGGCGATCTACTCCGGTGACCTCGACCTTCCCGGGATGCTGCACGCGCGGGTGCTGCGCAGTCCGCATCCCCATGCGGTCATCCGCTCCATCGACACCACCGCAGCTCTTGCCGTCCCAGGCGTGGCAGCGATTGTCACCAGTGCCGACCTGCCCGACCGCACCTACATCCACCACGGTGGGCCGCTCTCGGATCGTCACGTCCTCGCGACCGGCGTCGTGCGCTTCGTGGGCGAGGAGATCGCCGGGATCGCTGCCGATTCTCTTGCCGCAGCCAATGAGGCCTTGCGGCGGGTGAGAATTGACTACAAGCGCCTGCGGTCGGCCACGACTCTTGAGCATGCACTCGAGCCGAAGGCTCCCCGAATCCATGAGAAGGGAAACATCTCGGCTCACCGCGTCTTCCACTGGGGAGCCCCTGACCCGCTGCGGCCTCGCGAGGTCTCGGTGCACGGCCGCTATCGCTTCGGGCGTCAGACCCACGCCACGATGGAGACCAGCAGCATCGTGGCCCGGTGGGAGCCGAATGCACGCGTGCTCGAACTGTGGACCAGCACGCAGGCTCCCTTCATCGTCCGCAAGGAGATTGCCCACGTCCTCGATCTGGATCTCGACAGCGTCGTGATCCACGAGATCGCCGTCGGCGGCGGATTCGGCGCCAAGTCCAAGATCTGCGAATACGAGGCGATCGCCGCGGCCCTGTCCATGAAGGCGGGTCGCCCCGTGCGTCTGGTGCTCACCCGAGAGGAGGAGTTCACCTGCACGAAGAGCCGTCACAACTTCGACATCGAGATGCAGACCTCAGCCACGCATGACGGACTTCTTGCTGCGCGCTCAGCACAGTTGCTGGTGGAGAACGGCGCCTACAACCAC
>CAZLHZ010000291.1:0-2768 GCA_964559285.1 uncultured Actinomycetes bacterium
GCGATCGCCCTGCTTCGCCGTGACGAGGACCTCCGCCCCCCCACGCGCCCCGTCACGCCAGAGGACCGGTGAATCGAGGTCCTCCCCAGGCATCGCGATGGATGTCCAACGCTCCGAGACCTCCATCACGCGGTGCCCGCCTCCCGAGGCGGGTTCCCCCTCCCCGCAGCCGATCAGGGCCGCGAGGAGGGGGACGGCCCGGCGGACGAATCCAGCCGTCCGCCGGCCTGACTCAAAAATCAATCTTGAAGCCGGTCTGCAGTCGGAATCCGTAGTACTCATCCTGCATGATGCGCGACGGATCGCCCTGATAGAACCGGAGCGGGCGGTTCGTGAGGTTGTTGGCCTCGAGGAAGAACCGCGCCTGCGGGGCGACGAGGAAGCTCGCGTTGACATCGACATCGGTCCGGTCGGCGGCCCATCGGTCGTAGAAGGCCTCCTCGTTGTAGCCGCCCTCGGTGGCGTCCATCGCCTCCGACTGGAAGTTCACGGCGACGCGCACGGTCGCCTTCGGCGTGTCGTACGACAAGGAGAGATTCCCGCTGTGCTTCGAGGTACCCAGAAGGGGCAGAACCTCGTCCTCGCGGCTCGCGATGCCGAGCCCGGTCACGCGGGAATCATTGAACGTGTAATTCGTGTAGAGCCCGAGGTTGCGGAGTCGCCCGGGCAGGAAGTCCAGCTGGCGCTGGTAGGCAAACTCGACGCCGGTCAGCACCGCCGACGGGCCGTTCTGCGGCTGCGTGATCTGCAGGTACGTCTGCCCCGTCGTGGCATCCACGGCGTTGAACCGGGTGAAGCTGTACACGAAATCCCGGATCCGCTTGTGGAAGAAGCCGGCGGAGACGAGCCCGACCGTCGGGAGATATCGCTCGATGGAGAGATCGAGGTTCATCGCGCGGGTCGGCGCGAGATTCGGATTGCCGGTCTCGAGGATGCTGTCGCTCGGTACCACCGAGCGGTACGGCACGAGATCGTAATAATCGGGGCGCGCGATGCTGTTGGTCCACGCCGCGCGGACGACCGTGGTGGCATCCAGGTCCCACCGCACGTTCACGCTCGGCAGGACGTCACCGTACGAGGTCGACACCGGGGCGGTGGCCGTCACCGCGTTCGCATCCTCGTCGTACTCGAATCCACTGTACTCCACCTGCGTCCCCTCGTACCGCACGCCCGCGATGTACCGGAGGGCGCCCATCCGCCCTTCGTACTGCAGATAGCCCGCCCCGATCCGCTCCGTCGCGTCGAAGTTCGCCGCGCCATACTCCGCCGGCTGGTCCTGGATCGTGAACTGGGCGGTATCGCGCACCCGGAGGCTGCCGAGGTAGCCCGGCGTCGAGAAGGTCCCGTACTCGTACGGGCCGGCGTAGTTCGGATCGAGCGTGAAGTCGCTGCTCCCCCGCAGGGAGAGGTACGCGAAATCGGGTGGCGTCCGCGGCACGGCGCGCACGAAGCTGTTGTCCCGAAGCTTCGACTTCTCCCGGAGGCGGAACCCGGCCTTCAGCCGCGTCTCGTTCGCGAGATCGCCGAGCGGCAAGGTGACATCGACCCGGCCGTTCCGGTCCTCGTCCTTGGTGTAGCTCTCGAGGAGCTCGATGCGGCGGAAGGTGAAGGCGGTGGGCGCCACCAACGCCGCGTTGGTCGCGGTGAAGGTCGGGTTCTCGGTATCGGCGTAGTCCGGCCGGAACGTGACGTTCGTCTTGCGCCACTCGATATACCGTTCATCGGGGCGGGTCTCCGAGGCACGGGCGATGCTCGCCGACCAGGTCACACCGAGGCGCCCAAGGAGGTGCTCGCCGGAGAGCTGGTGGCTCTGCGTCCGCTGATCCTCGAGGCGGGCATTCCGAATGCGCGGCGAGTCTCCCCCGCCCTTCGTCTGCCGACGGACCTCGGCCCGCTGCAGCCCCGCCGTGTCGGGCGCCGTCAGCACAAGGCGCGTGCGGAACCGGTTCTCCCAGTCGTCGCGGGAGTTGTAAATCGAGCGGAACATGACAGTGTTCGTCTCGTTGAACCGCCAATCGAACGATCCGGAGACCGACCGCCGGCGGCGCTGCACGTCATACCGACGCACATCGAACTGCTGCAGGTAGGCCTGGCCGGTGGCGGACTTGTTCCAGACCCCTTCCTTGTTGTCCGAGCCGTAGACCTGGTCGTAATACGACGCGCTCACGATCGCGCCGAGCCGATCGCCGAGGAACCGCCGGCCCGCCACGAGGCTGCCGATGTACAACGGCTTCTGCCGCACAGCGTTGTGCCCGGTGCCGATGGTCGTCGAGAACCGCGGGGTCGCCGGGGCGGCCCGCGTCACGATGTTGACCGATCCACCGATCGCATCAGCGTCCATCTCGGCCGTCAGCGACTTGTTCACCTCGACGGCCTGCACCATGTCCGCGGGAATCAGATCGAGCTGCACCTCGCGCACCTCCGCCTCCGCTGACGGGACCCGCTCGCCGTTGACCATCACGGAGTTGAAGCGCGGCTCGGTGCCGCGGATGGAGCCAAAGCGCGCCTCCCCCTGATCGAGCCCGATCGTGATACCCGGGATGCGCTTCAGCGCGTCGCCGATGTTCGCGTCCGGGAAGCGGCCGATCTGGTCCGCGGCCACCACGTTCACGAGGTTGGCGGCGTTCTGCTGCTGCGCGAGCGCCGTCGCCTGACCGGCGCGCCCGACCACGAGGACGGCACCGAGGGTGGTCTCAGCAGCGCGGAGCGTGACCGTCACCGTCGTGGTCGCACCGTGATTGACCGTCGGATTCAGCGTCGATGTGATC
>CAZLHZ010000291.1:2778-3379 GCA_964559285.1 uncultured Actinomycetes bacterium
CGCACCGGACCGGACCTCAACCGGCGAAGCGGCCGGCGCATAGCCCAGGTAGCGCGTGCGAAGCGTGTGCGAACCCGCGGCGACGGCAGGGAAGACGAACCGGCCGGCGCGGTCGGTCAGCACCTCACGGCCCGTGGAGTCGAGGCGCACTGCGACGCCGGTCAGTGCCAGACCCGAGACACCGGACACGACGGTTCCGCTGATGGCGCCTTGCGCGGTGGCCACGACGGGCGTGGCGGCGAGGGCGGCGAACAGCGCGAACCGCCGAAGGAGATCCAAAGGCATAAACGGTGGGTTGAAGTGGATGGCGCGCCGGCGCAGGGACGCTGCCCTACGGCGAGGAGAGATCGACGCGGATGGTCACTCTCTCCCTAACGTTCCGTCTCCGTTCGGTAACGCTGCGCTGGAGGGCTCACGGCGCTGCGTGGCGCACCACCGTGCGCGGCCGAGCACACGTCAGTGGAGCTCGTCCGCCCGCACCCGCTGCCCGACACGCTGCTGGAGCCAGCGCGCGGGATGGAAGCGGATGAAACGCGGCAGCTCGTTGTCGTGCCGGGTGCGCCACGTCAAGAAGATCACCCGATGCTCGAACAGGTTCAGT
>CAZLHZ010000292.1:0-3080 GCA_964559285.1 uncultured Actinomycetes bacterium
GCGGGCTGACTGGCTCGCCTATCGCGATGTCACCGATCTGGAGCGCGTCCACGGTCCCGCCGGTCTGGCCATCGGTGCCCAGACTCCTGCGGAGATCGCGGTGGCCATCGCCGCCGAGATCCTCGTCTCGCAAAAGGTCTGATCTTTCTCCCGCGCGCATTCGCTTGCCTTGGCCGAGAGTTGGCCGAAGTCGAGGTGCGCGGCGCCGGAATGTGTGTACGGTCGCTCTCCTGTCGTCCACGATGAAGGGGATTGGCCATGGCTGTTGAGTCCACGGGGCAGGAGCGGGGCAACCCGCGCCTCTACGCCCTGATCGAGAACTCCCCCAAGACCGGAGCCAGCCCCACCGTGTGGGCGTGGCCGCAGTTCATCGAGTTCCTCAAGGTGGCCGGCCAGCCCGTCCAGGGCCCGTGGCCGCCCCATCAGGAGCCCCGTCCCGATCCCGACGCCGATTCGATGCCCGTCGCCGTGCGCGACCCCAAGTCGTAGAGCCGGAGAGGAAGTCATGTACCCATCACGATTCGCGTACGACGCCCCCACGTCGATCGAGGAGGCCATCGCCATCCTCGACGCCAGTGGCGGCGAGGCCAAGATCCTGGCCGGTGGCCAGAGCCTGGTCCCGATGCTCAAACTGCGCTTCGCTGCCCCGGAGCGCAGCGTCGACATCAACGGCATTCCCGGCCTGGATTACCACCGCCTCGATGCGGACGGCACCCTGCGCATCGGCGCCCTGTGCCGTCACGAGGACCTGGAGTTCTCCACGATCCTGTCGGCCTCGCACCCCACCCTGGCCGCGGCGGCCGCTCTCGTCGCCGACCCCATCGTGCGCACCCGCGGCACGTTCGTCGGCTCGGTGTGCCACGCCGATCCGCAGGGTGACTGGTCGGCGACGATGATCGCTCTCGGTGGACGCATCGTCGCCCAGGGACCGAAGGGCCGTCGCGAGATCGATGTGCGCACCTTCGTCCTCGGCCCCTTCACCAACGCTCTGGCCTACAACGAGATTGCGGTCGAGGCCGTGATCCCGCCCGTGAAGGGCACGGCTCGCGGCGGCTACCTCAAGTTGGAGCGGCGCGTCGGAGACTTCGCGACGGCGTCTGTGGCGGTGGCGCTCGACATGGATGGCGACCGCGTGCAGCGTGCTGGCTGCGCCCTTGCCGGTGTTGGTGGGCGCACGATCGATGCCAATGACGCGATCTCGCTGCTTGTCGGCCAGACGCTCACCGAGCAGTCCATCGCTGCGGCTGCCGAGGCCGTCGCCGCTGTCGCTGAGCCCCGCACGGATCACCGAGGCTCGGCGGACTACAAGCGCCACATCGTCAAGACCTTCGTCACCCGCATCCTCACCAACGTTGCTCGCTCCGAGCAGAAAGCAGCCTGATCATGACGAGCCTGTATGACGAGGTCTCCCCGGCTCCCGCGGCCGATGTGCCCACCCGTCGCGTGTCGATCAATGTCAACGGGGCGAAGCGGGTGGCTGATGTCGAGCCGCGGCTGCTGCTTGCCCACCTGCTGCGCCAGGGCTTCAACCTGACCGGTACCCACACCGGCTGTGACACGACCAACTGCGGCGCCTGCACGGTGCTGTTTGACGGACGCCCCATCAAGAGCTGCACGATGCTCGCGGTGCAGGCGGATGGCCACGAGGTCGAGACGGTCGAGGGTCTGGCCACCTCGAGCGAGCTGCATCCGGTCCAGGAGGGCTTCAAGCAGGAGCACGGACTCCAGTGCGGCTTCTGCACGCCCGGCATGATGATGTCGGCCAAGGCCCTGCTCGAGCGGAACCCCAACCCGACGGAGGACGAGGTTCGCTGGGCACTGTCCGGCAACCTCTGCCGCTGCACCGGCTACCAGAACATCGTCAAGGCAGTCCTGTGGGCTGCCGAGAAGATGCGCGCCCAGCAGAACTAGGAGATGGCGATGGCACTGGACGAAATCAAGATCGGCGGAATGGGCGCAAGCCGCCGCCGCGTCGAGGACAACCGTTTCATCCGCGGCAAGGGCCGCTACGTGGACGACATCGTGCTGCCCGGCATGCTCCACATGGAGATCCTGCGCAGCCCTGTTGCCCACGCGCGCATCAAGTCCATCGACACCTCGGCAGCGTGGGAGGTTCCCGGCGTCCGCATGGTCCTGACCGGCGAAACCATGGCGGCCCGCAATCTGGCGTGGATGCCCACCCTGTCCTACGACACCCAGGCGGTGCTCGCCACCGACAAGGTCCGGTTCCAGGGGCAGGAGGTCGCTGCCGTGGTGGCGGACGATCCCTACATCGCCAAGGATGCGTGTTCCAAGATCGTCGTCGAGTACGAGCAACTTCCGCCCATCGTCAACCCATTCCAGGCGCAGGACCCCAGCGCCCCGCTGATCCGGGATGACAAGACCAATCAGACCTCGAACAAGGTCTTCGACTGGGAGATCGGCGACAAGGCCGCCACCGACAAGGCGTTCGCTGAGGCGGACGTCGTGTCCAAGATCGACCTGCACTACCCCCGCTCACATCCGTCCCCGCTGGAGCCATGCGGTTCCATCGCGGACTACGACCGGTCGACGGGCAAGCTCACGGTCTACATGACGACGCAGGCCCCGCACATCATTCGGGCCGCGGTCGCCATGGTGGCCGAGCTCCCCGAGCACATGATCCGCATCGTGTCCCCGGACCTCGGTGGTGGATTCGGCAACAAGGTGCCCGTCTACCCCGGCTACGTCATCTCGATCCTGGCCTCCATCCTCACTGAGCGTCCGGTGAAGTGGATCGAGGACAAGACCGGCAACCTCATCTCGACGGGATTCGGTCGCGATGTGTATCTCCAGGGTGAGCTGGCCCTCCGCAAGGACGGCAAGATCCTCGGGATGCGCATGCACACGATCTCCGATCACGGTGCCTTCTTCGCCGATGCGCAGCCGAGCAAGTTCAAGATCGGGCTCATGCACTCGACCTTCGCCTGCTACGACGTGCCGGCCGCGCACCTCACGAGTGAGGGCTGGTACACGAACAAGGCGCCCGGTGGTGTCGCCTATCGCTGTTCATTCCGTGTCACGGAGGCCATGTTCTTCCAGGAGCGGATGATCCAGGCCGC
>CAZLHZ010000292.1:3152-3376 GCA_964559285.1 uncultured Actinomycetes bacterium
TGACTTGGGCATGGATCAGGCGGAGTTCCGCCGGGTCAACCTCGTCAAGGACGACATGTTCCCCTACCGGACTGCGTTCGGGTTCCTCACCGATTCGGGGCAGTACGGCAAGTGCCTCGACCTCGGCCTTGAGGCGATCGGCTACAGCACGTTCAAGCAGGAGCAGGAGGAGGCACGCAAGCGCGGTCGCCTCCTCGGCATCGGCATCTCGACGATGACCGAGC
>CAZLHZ010000293.1:0-580 GCA_964559285.1 uncultured Actinomycetes bacterium
GCCGGCATGACGCTCACCATCGATGGCACCGACCATCACCTCGCGATGTGGCAGACCATCGCGTTCAGTGGCGACGCACACGTCCACTGCCATCTCGACGGCGGACCGACGCGCGATCTCAATGTCATGGTGAAGCGCGACAGCTTCGAGGCGTACGCCGACATCCTGCAGATTGAGGGCGGGCTCCCGATCTCAGCCGACAGCGATCTGCACCACTACATCGTCGTGCTCGACGGCCACGTCTCCATCGTCGGACGATCCGCGGAGACACTGGGACCAGGTGACGTGCTTGAGGTCGGTGAGGACGCCATCCTCGGTGGCACAGCAGCCGTGGCCTCACTCATGATCCGAGCAGTGCCTTCATCCGCTCAGCAATCATCGTGACGGCCCGTCGCGGTGACACTCGTGAGAGCCGATCCACCGCGCGTGCATCCCGACCGATGAGGACGCGGAACGTCCCCTTCTCCACCGCATCAATGATCGCGTGTGCCGCCTCGCCCACGGGGGTCACATTCGCAACAGCCTGCCCGGTCATGTGCGGCAGCTCTACCCCCGAATTGGTCGTGATGTTCGTACCAAC
>CAZLHZ010000293.1:590-3373 GCA_964559285.1 uncultured Actinomycetes bacterium
TCGGCGTACAGCGACTCCGTCAACAGGCGCAACGCCGCCTTGCTCGCGCAGTAGGCACCCTGCCCCAGCACCGGGACGAGGGCACCCATGCTCGAGACGGCCACGAGGCAGGCCTCGGGTCGGGCGACGAGCACCGGCACGAATGCCTGATCGAGATAGACGGCACCCCAGAAGTTCACCGCCATGACGTGCTCGAACTCGTCCATCGACAGGTCCATCACTGGAACGAATCGATGGATGATGCCCGCAATGTGGATGAGTCCATCGACCTGACCGTGAGCCGCAATGACAGCAGCGGGCAGGGAGGCAACTGCCTCGCGATCGGTGATGTCGACGATGTGCTGCGACAGTCGCACTCCAGCATCACCCGCCCGCTGCGCGGTCTGCGTGAGACCATGGGGGCGTACGTCGATCGCCGCCACCCGTGCCCCCCGGGCCAGCAGCTGGAGCACGACCTCCCGGCCAATGCCGTCACCTCCACCGGTGACGGCGAAGACCCGACCTGCAAGCTCCATGGGCACGTCCTTCCCTGAGCGGAGGGCCGGATGACGGCCACGATGATGCACACCTTCCCCCGCAGTGCTGCCGCATTCGGGAATGTAGGACCGGAATGTGCGGTCCGCCCCGGTCTGCACCTCCCCACAGGAGGATTTCGCGGACGGAGCGCCTTACACTCGGATCACCGTGTGTGCATCGGAGGTCACCATGAGCCGTTTCATTCCATCCCCCCTGTTGGCGGGTTCCCGGTTGAGCATCCGGGCCCTCGTCCTCGCCACCGGCCTTGCCCTCGGCGTGGCGCTCCTCGGCGCACCGAGCGCACAGGCTGATCCCACCCAGGACGGATCCCCCGCCCAGAGCTTCGTGGATCAGGCCGTCATCGGCGGCGAGGGGTCCACGATTGGTGGCTGGGGGGCCATGGACGGCGGGGTAGATGCTCGGCCCTATGTGAAGCGGCTATCGGTCATCAATGGGGCGGATGAGAAGGTGGCGATCGACAACACCCTCGACGTCGTCAATCCGGCTCCGTTCGGCAACCTTGATGTCACGGTCACCCCCTACAACCTGTGCGCACCAGGAGTGACGCCGGGACCGGGTCAGTGCTACGCCACCCCCAACCGCGTCGGTGTGACCATCGGCTACTACAACGGCGACGAGACACTCCACACCAACTTCACCAACCCCGATGCACCGGAGTTCATGGTCTACGAGGAACCGGTCACCATCGACGAAAACACGGTCTTCGATCTCACCCTCGGCCTCAACACTCTCGGCCAGTCACTGCGGTGGACCTGGGTGTCGGGCGAGCCGGTCTTCTGGCAGGTCACCAGCATCGGCCAGCCGGAGGCCACGATGCGGATCAAGTTCAAGCCCACCCAGTTCCCGCAGGCGGTCAACGGTGGCGGCTGCACGCAGATCCCGGTCAACGACACCTGCGAGTTCGCCACCGGTGAGGAATACCGCCTCATGGCCACGATGGTCCTGAGCCTCGACGACACCCTGTCGGAGGCGTTCACGGGAAGTCTCTTTGGAACCGGCAAGGCATTCCTCGGCTCACTCGACACGGTCCCGAGCCCGACCGGTGCACCGCAGATGACCTACGGCATCGCCGCACCGAAGACCGTGGATGGTGTCGCCAATACTCCCCAGCTCTGGGCCGTAGTGTCGGATGCCGCCCTGCTCAACCACTTCGGGATTGCTCCCGGTGCGGACCCGAGCGGCGCCTTCGCAGTGAGTGTCACGGGCACGTCGACCTCGCCGGCCATCACCTGGGACAAGTGGGCCGCTTCATCGCAGGGAACCGACGGCTACCGCATCTCCATCGCACCAATGGCGGTGAGCACGCAATACCTCCCCAACGGCATCGTCCCCCGATCCGGGATGGCTGTACCCCGCGGCACGGTCGCGAAGGCACTCAAGGTGACGCTCAAGCGCAAGGGAGCGGCACCGACCGTGTCCTCAAGCTACAAGGGCAGCACCAAGAAGACGACGGTCACCTTCAGTGCCGGACGCGCCCAGCGTGATGCCTGCGCGGCGCAGAACACCACCTGCCGGGTGACCGTCCGCAAGGTCTCCTCACTGGTGAGCTCCAAGACGACATTCCTCAAGCTCGCATCGGCAAGCACCACGCGAAACGCGGTGACTGCCACGGTGATCACTGAAGCCAACGCGGCGCCACGCAAGACGCGTCTCCTTGTGACCCTGGAGAAGCGCAAGGGGACCGGTACATGGACCTACGTCGGCTCGACGGTTGCCACGGTCTGAAGGAGCACTCACCGCATCATCGGTACGCCGGAACTGGGAGTCATCGTCCCGGGTCCGGCGTACCGCCATCTAGAAGGTGCGGCAACCCCGACGCCAGGTGCCGCGCACACGGATTGACTCGATCTGCATCGGCGGGACCGCGCGCGGATCCTGATCAAGCCACACCAGATCGGCGATTGCTCCGGCGCGCAGCACGCCGGCATCATCGCGACCGGCCTGGAAGGCGACGCCTGATGTGTAGGCGGCGAGAGCGTCATCGACGGTCATCCGCTCCTCCGGCATCCACGGCGGACCGTCCGGTGTCATCTGCCGCGTGACCGCGACCTGGATTCCGGCGAGCGGCTCGTAGTTCGTGACCGGCCAGTCACTTCCGAAGGAGATCGTGGCACCGCGCTGCGCGAGCGTGGCGGTCTGGAACTGGCGAGCCGTGCGCTCCGGCCCCAGCCGTGGCTCTGTGAGCTCGGACTGCCAGGAGTCGAACTTCGACCAGTAGGGCTCGAAGTTGGCGATGACCCCGAGCT
>CAZLHZ010000294.1:0-3363 GCA_964559285.1 uncultured Actinomycetes bacterium
GGAGCATCGCCTCCGAACCCTCGGGAGTGCGCATGCGAGTGCACCCACTGAGGACTGATGCCACGGCTCCCTTGGTGACCAGAGTGGGGACCACAGCCTCAACAAGCACCGAGACGACTCTTCTGGTGAAGTCGTAGGGAACCTCATGAATCAGCTTCGGGAGATCAGCGCTGGTCGCTGCCTCCTGACGAATCGCTGCATCGATGGCATTCGGATAGCCCGTTTGCAGGCAGGCATTGATCAACGCAAGCTCCCGGACACGCTGTGACATACCCCCCGAGATGTCCACGGCAGCGGCAAGAAGCACGCGGCCCGTGGTCAGGGTCCCGGTCTTGTCACAGCACAGCACCGTCATGCCACCGAGATCCTCAATCGCATCCAGTCTCTTGACCAGCACCCCCTCCTGAGCCATGCGCCGAGCACCGATCGCCAGGGACAGCGCCACGATCGCCGGCAGAAGCTGCGGGGTGATTCCGACCGCGAGGGCCAGCGCGAAGAGCACGCCTTCCACAGGATCAGTCCCCCGCACGATGACCACCACGATCAACGCCACGACGAGCACGGCCACAACGCGCGCGAGGACGAGTCCGAATCTGCGCAGAGAGCGCTCGAATGACGTCTGGGTGTCGGCCTGCTCCATCGCCGTGGCGACGGCACCGAAGCGTGTCTCATGTCCAACAGCGACCACGACACCTCGTCCCTCACCGCTGACGACATGCGTGCCGAAGAAGACCGAGGTGGTTGGCAGGATCGGCGGTGTTTCGGAGGCCACGAGCTTGCCCACCGGGATCGCCTCACCTGTGACGGCTGCCTCGTCAACGAGAAGGCCGTCAGCTCTCATCAGCCTGATGTCGGCCGGCACGAGGTCCCCGGATCGCATCAGAATGACATCCCCTGGGACGACTCCCGCGAGAGGGATTTCCACCTCGATGCCATCGCGCAGGACATCCGCATGGATGGTGAGTTCCGAGCGCAGATCGCGCATCGCCGCATCAGCCCGTCGCTCCTGCAGAGCGCTCAGGAAGGCGCTGGCCAGAACGATGATGAGGATGATCACCGCATCGACAGTCTCGCCCACGATGAGTGACACGAGGGCCGCGGCCATGAGGAGCAGCACAATCGGATTTGTCAGCTGACGCCTGACGAGGAGCACGACTGTCCACGGCCGACGGTCATGCGACTCGGCTCGCGTGCCCAGTCGACGCAGCGCCTCCGAGGAGGACAGGCCGCGCTCCGATGTGCCGAGCGCTCGCATGATGTCGTCGAGCGAGTCCTGCCACCATGACGTCACCACGGAATTCATCCCGCGTGGCCTACCCGACGGCCGACGCCCCACACGCGGCAAACAGCGACCTCCCCTGCCGTGGCGCAGAAGGCCTGTCCGGTGCGAGGGGCACCCCCGTGGCGACGACCCCTAGCCCACCAGAGTGACCACGCGGCAGTAGGTGCCGTCAGCAGGCCTTGTGGTCGTGACCTCGCCCCGCTCCGGTGTACTTCCCCATGCCGCCGATGATCGCGATACCCACGGGGCGCTGGCATGTACGTTGGGTGTTCGCGGCGGGATAGAGCGACATTCCCTGTGCGATGAGCTGCCCTGCCTTCAGCCGAAAGATGAGAGTGCGGTGGCGTGATTCATCCCTCACGCCGTCCAGCGTTGTGTCGACGGTCGGGCCGACAGACTGGTCGGAGATCGGGATTGCTGACGAGCTCCCGCCTCACCCTTCACACGCTGATCACGCCGAAAGACCACTAGAGAGCTGCCTCGAAATCCCATCGCGCAAGGAGAGCACGCTCCTCGTCGTCGGTGAGCCCAGAGCCGCTCGGGTGATGGTGCAGCTCCTGCAGACCATCGCGCAGCGTGAGTCGGAGAGGTCTCGTGGACAGTCCCAGGGTTCGCGCCAGTGCACCCGATCGCGCACCCAGACCTGTGTAGGTGTCGTCACCGCCGAGCCACAGGGGTAGCGAGTGATCTCCTGACCAGGGGGCAACACCGTGATCAAGGAGCCACTGATTCGGCACCGCCTGCACCGGGCCGACATGCCCACCGACCTCGCGCGCCAGCAGCAGGTGCGTGCCCAGCGGCACCTGCTCACCGACGGCATCAACAGCCCCGTAGACCCGCGTCGCTGCCGCCTCCACGGTCCACCGCGCAAGATCCCGCACATCGATCACCTGGGTCCAGGCACCCGGCTCATCGGGAATAAGCACCCGACCAGCAGCATCCGCGGGATGGGCGAAGCGCCACGGCCAGTAGGTGGTGCGACAGGTCGGGTCACCCGGACCACCGATCAGCCCGGGCCGAACGACGAGCGAGCGATCGGGAATCAACTCCGTGACCGAGAGTTCGCACCGTACCTTCGCTGCGGCGTAGTCCGATGCAGCAGGGCGCACGCCCACCTCGAGAGCCTCCACGACCGGATCGGCTTCCGTCCCGCCAGGCCGCGAGTGATCGGCGTACACACTGATGCTGGAGATGTAGACGAAGGTGCGTGACACATCAGCGAAGGCTGCTGCTGCATCGCGCACGAGCACCGGATCGCTTGACACGTCGACCACGACATCCCACGAGGGCGGATCCAGATCACGCCACCAGCCGGCATCCCATCGATCGATCTGGTGGAAGGTGCAGCCAGAGGGGGGTACGCCGGACGAGCCACGTGCCGCACAGGTCACGATCGCGCCCCGGTCCACGCCGGCCAGGGCGATCTCACCACCGAGCCACCCGGTCCCGCCGAGGACGAGCATGCGCACGATGCGCACCCTAGCGATGCCCGCGGGGCGCCTCCTCGAGCACACCGCCAGAATGGGCATGTGACCACGTCGCTGCGGAACGGGATCACCTCGCTGCCCTCGCAGATGCGAGGGCTCGGATGGCTGGTCGTGCCCTGGGCATGCGCCATCACCACGATCCTCATCCAGATCGCCTGGGTCCTCGTCCCGGCCGGTCAGCGGGGCGCTGTCACGGTCGCGAGCGTCACGCTGTTCTTCCTCGCCTCCGCCTCCCACGCCGCCATCACCCGCGGCGCCGCGTGGACGTCGGGCTATCTCGCCATCACCCTCGGCCTCGGCCTGGTCGTGGAAGCGTTGGGCACAGCGACCGGCTGGCCCTTCGGTCCCTACACGTACGCCGATGACCTCGGCCCCCGGCTCCTGAGCGTCCCCCTCGTCATCCCGATGGCGTGGGCGATGATGGCGTACCCCTGTCTCCTCGTGGCCCGATCGCTGAGCACCTCGCGGCTGCTCGTCCCCCTCGTCGGAGGTTGGCTGCTGGCCGCCTGGGACCTCTTCCTCGACCCGCAGATGGTCGCCGAGGGGTACTGGGTGTGGCAGATCACCAGCCCTGCGCTGCCCGGAATCCCAGGC
>CAZLHZ010000295.1:0-3358 GCA_964559285.1 uncultured Actinomycetes bacterium
CCGGCGGGCCGCGCGGGGGCCTCAATGTGTTCACCGCGCTGGCGGGCTGGATCAACCCGGCGGATTCGGTGATGCCGCGCGAACTTCTCTATCCCGATGACGAGACCGGTGACGAGGTGCAGCGCGAGCAGGCCCGCATGTTCAGCACCTCGCAGTCCTACGCGATCGCGGCGGCACTGACCCACCTGAAGATTCCGGTGACGGCGATCCCCATCGTCGCGGGCATCACCGTCGGCGGTCCATCCGATGGCAAGCTCCAGCTGCGCGATGAGATCCTCAAGGTCAACGACACCACCGTCGACACCCCCCAGCAGGCCAGTGACGCGATCCGGGCGCTGCCGCCGGGGAGCACCATCACCTTCACCGTGAATTGAGCCGGGGTTGAGACCGTCGTGCAGGTCGTGTCGGTGCCCAAGCCCGATGATCCGACGGTGGGCTACGTCGGACTTCTCATCGACGTGCTCTATGAAGGCCCGTTCCCGATCACGTTCAACCTGACCGATGTCGGCGGACCGAGCGCCGGGATGATGTTCTCCCTCGCCATCGTCGACAAGCTCACCCCCGGGGACCTGGCGCAGGGCAAGACCATCGCGGGCACCGGGACCATCGCGCCGGATGGCACGGTGGGGGCGATCGGCGGGATCCGCCAGAAGCTGGTGGCGGCTCGTTCGGCGGGGGCGGAGCTCTTCCTCATGCCGACGGTGCACTGCGCCGAGGCCGCGGGCTACGTCCCCCAAGGTCTCACCGTGGCGGCAATCGAGACCCTCGATCAGTCGGTCGCGGCGGTCGAGGCCTGGCAGTCCGGCGCGAGTGTGCCCGCCTGCCCGGCGTCCTAGGGGTTCCCGCCAGTGTTGGCGGCCGCGGCCAAGGTGCCGATGCGGCCTGCTGTGTCGTAGGTTGACAAGGTGGCTGCCACGACCCCCATGCCAGAGAACGCCTCCGCTGAGCCTGTGCGCCGGCGGCGCCGTGCCCGAGTCCTCCTGCCGACCCTGCTGATCCTCGGCCTCATCGTCGTCAGCTTCGTGCTGTTCGCCGGGTTCTACACCGACTGGCTGTGGTTCGGATCCGTTGATGCCTCCGAGGTGTTCTCGACCATCCTCGTCACCCGCGGGGCGATGTTCGCGATCGCCGCCGTCGGGATGGGGCTCATTGTCGGGATCTCGATGTGGATCGCCTGGCGCACCCGTCCGGTGTTCCGGGGGCTGACCGTCGAGCAGAGCAGCCTCGAGCGCTACCGCGTCGTCCTCGAGCCGTTCCGTCGCCCCATCGCAATCCTCGTCCCCGGCATCATCGGCATCCTCGCCGGCGTGTCAGCCGCGGGGGAGTGGAGCACCTACCTCGCCTTCGCCAATGCGGCCCCGTTTGGCAAGGTCGATCCGCAGTTCGGTGTCGACCTGTCCTTCTACATCTTCACCCTGCCGTTCATCCGCCTCGTGCTGGGCTATGCCTTTGCCGCGGTCGTGCTCGCGTTCATCTCGGCGTTCGTCGTCCACTATGTCTACGGAGGACTGCGTCTGCAGCCGGCGGGTGATCGCGCCAGTCGCGCAGCGCAGACCCAGCTCTCGATCATCGTGGCCCTGTTCCTCGCCCTCAAGGCCGTGGCCTACTCCTATGATCGCTACTCCTTGGCCACGGCGAGCTCCAACCTCGTTCAAGGGTTCACCGGCCTGCAGTACACCGATGTCAACGCGGTCCTGCCGTCGCTGTCCATTCTCACCTTCGTGTCTGCGCTCGTCGCTGTGCTGTTCGTCGTCAACGCCGTGGTGCGCCGGTGGGCGATCCCGCTGCTCGGCTTCGGACTCTTCATCGTCTCCGCGGTGCTGGTCGGGGCGATCTACCCCGCGATCGTCCAGCAGTTCCAGGTGCGCCCGAGTGAGCAGGTGCGCGAGCAGCCCTACATCGAGCGCAATATCGCGGCCACTCGCGACGCCTACGGATTGTCGGATGCGAAGGTGCAGGACTATCCAGGCACCGTGGCGCTGCCGACGAAGGACGTTCTGGAAGCCAATCGCGGAACCTTGGACAACATCCGGCTCCTCGACCCGGCCGTCGTGTCACCGACGTACAACCAGCTGCAGCAGATCCGGTCTTACTACTCGTTCACCGACACCCTCGATGTTGACCGCTACACGCTGGATGGCACGCAGCGCGGCGCGGTCGTTGCTGTGCGCGAGATCAATCTCGCCGGCATCCCGGTGAGCCAGCGGAACTGGGCCAACGTGACCGCGGTCTACACCCACGGCTACGGCTTCGTGTCGGCCTACGACAACACGGCGGATTCAAATGGGCAGCCACAGTTCTTCGAGAGCGATATCCCGCCGATGGGCAAGCTCGACATCAAGCAGCCGCGGATCTACTTCGGTGAACTGTCGCCGCCGTATTCGATCGTGGGAGCACCTGAGGGATCGGCACCGATCGAGCTGGACTATCCGGAGGACAGTTCGACCGGCCAGCGACTGAGCACCTATGACGGCGCGGGCGGTGTGCCGATCGGATCCACCTTCAGCCGCCTGCTCTTCATGGCGAAATTCCAGGATCCCAACATCATCCTGTCGGATCTGGTCAACGATGAGTCGCGCATCCTGTGGGACCGTTCGCCGGCCGAACGTGTCGCCAAGGTTGCCCCGTGGCTCACCCTGGATCAGGATCCCTACCCCGTCGTCATTGACGGTCGGATCGTGTGGATCATCGATGGCTACACGACGTCCAACAACTACCCCTACTCGTCTCGTGTCGGACTGTCGGATGCGACGAGTGACTCCATCACCACCCGCACGGTGGGGTCGGCCCTGCAGCCCCGTGATCAGATCAACTACGTCCGCAATTCGGTGAAGGCGACGGTTGATGCCTATGACGGCACCGTCACCCTCTACGCCTGGGACGAGACTGATCCGGTGCTCAAGACCTGGTCGTCCGCATTCCCCGGCATGGTGGAGCCGAAGTCCGCGATCCCCAGCGCGCTCATGGATCACCTGCGCTACCCGGAGGACATGTTCAAGGTGCAGCGCGTGGTGCTCAGCCGCTATCACGTGACGGATGCAACGACGTTCTACAACGGCACGGACTTCTGGGTGGTGCCCTTCGATCCGACCCAGGCAGTGCAGCAGTTCCAGCCGCCGTACTACCTCACGTTGCAGATGCCGGGCCAGGACAAGCCGGTCTTCTCGCTCACGACGACCTTCGCGCCGCAGCAGCGTCAGACACTCGCGGCATTCATGGCGGTGAACTCCACACCGGGTCCTGACTTCGGGACGATCCGCGTGCTCCAACTGCCGTCGAATACGACGATCCCCGGTCCGGCGCAGGTGCAGAACAACTTCGAGTCCGACACGATCGTGAGCTCGCAGCTGTCGCTGCT
>CAZLHZ010000296.1:0-1413 GCA_964559285.1 uncultured Actinomycetes bacterium
CCGTTGCGTCGATGCGGGGGCGGGATGAGTTCTCCACCGGTCTAGGATCGCGATCTAGGCGCGAACCCCCAACGAGAGACCCCACGTGAACCGACCTGATTCTGAGACCACCGAGACCGAATCTGCTGCTGGCACCGACGCTCCCCGAGCGAGCTCCCCCGACCCGGGGCCAGAGCCCTACGCGGCAACGGACCAGGAGGGTGCGCTCATCGCCGAGGGCGCTCCAGCGCAGGACGTCATCACCGGGCGCCGCTTGGTTCTCGTCTTCTCCGCCCTCATGCTCACCATGTTCCTCGCGGCCCTCGACCAGACGATCGTGAGCACGGCGCTTCCGCGGATCACGAGTGACTTCGGTGCGCTCAGCCAGCTCGCCTGGGTGGTGACCGCCTACCTGCTGACGTCGACGGCGTCGACCCCGATCTGGGGGAAGATCTCGGATCTCTACGGCCGCAAGCCGATGATTCAGGCAGCCATCGTGATCTTCCTCGCTGGATCCGTTCTTGCCGGACTCGCCCAGTCGATGACGTGGCTCATCGTCACCCGCGGCATTCAGGGGCTGGGCGGCGGCGGACTCATGGTGCTCGTCATGGCCGTCATCGCCGACGTCATCCCCCCGCGTGAGCGGGGCCGCTACACCGGGCTCTTCGGAGGAGTTTTCGCCATCGCCAGCATCGCCGGGCCGCTGCTCGGTGGGTGGTTCGTCGACGGGGTGGGATGGCGATGGATCTTCTTCATCAACGTCCCCATCGGCATTGCCGCCCTCTTCGTCCTCGCGATCGCTCTCAAGGTCCCCGCTCGACGTGTGGACCATCGCATCGACTACCTCGGTGCCGGTCTCATGGTCGCCGGCACAGTGCTGCTCCTGCTCATCGTCGAGTGGGGCGGCCATCAATACGACTGGCTCTCGCCGACGATCCTCAGCATGTCGGTCGTCGCCATCCTCGCGATCGGCTCCTTCATCTGGGTGGAGCGTCGGGCGGCTGAGCCGATTCTCCCGATGTCACTTTTCACCAACCGAGTCTTCTCGGTCTCCAGCGGTATCGGCTTCATTGTCGGCCTCACGATGTTCGGTGCCATCATCTTCCTGCCGCTCTACCTGCAGATCGTCCAAGGCTCATCACCGACTCTGGCTGGTCTGCAGCTGCTCCCGATGATGGCCGGCCTGCTGTCCATGTCGATCCTGTCGGGTCGACTCATCTCACGGATTGGTCGCTACAAGATCTTTCCGATCATCGGGACGTTTCTGGCCACGGTTGGTCTGCTGCTCCTGGCCACGATTGACGTCACCACGCCCTATTGGCGGATCGCGGTCGCGATGCTGATCCTCGGTGCCGGCCTCGGAAATGTCATGCAGGTGCTCATCATCGCGGTGCAGAACTCGGTTCATCCGCGCGACATCGGCGTGGCGACGAG
>CAZLHZ010000296.1:1423-3354 GCA_964559285.1 uncultured Actinomycetes bacterium
TCCGCAGCATCGGCGGCACATTCGGTACGGCGATCTTCGGCGCTGTGATGACGGCTCAGCTTGCCGCCCACATCAAGGCGCTGCTGCCGCCGGATATCGCCGACAAGGTGGACATCGATCAGATCACCGGTGGGATGTCGCAGATCGCGCAGCTTCCCGCTGCCCTCAAGCAGGTGGTGCTTGTCGCCTTCAGCGACTCCCTCGCCACCGTCTTCCTCACCGCCGGCCTCATCAGTGCGGCCGGATTCGTGCTCAGTCTCTTCCTGCCGGACTCCCGGCTGGCCGGGCTCGACGGTCACCGTGAGGCAGCGGCGGCCACGGAGCCTGCGGCTCTGTGACCTTCACCCGGCCGACTGGCCGGCACTGCACCTCACCGAGGAGTGGCACCGACTCCTGACGGCGTAGCATCGGCGTACCCGATCACAGGAGGAGTCATGTCCACCGTCCGAGTCAGTGTTGCCACCCCCGCGGCCCATGAGGTCGAGGTGGCCACGGGCACGACGGCCGGACAGGTGCTCGGGGATGATCGCGCGATCCTCGTGGCGCGTGTCAACGGTTCGCTGCGGGACCTTGACCATGTCGTGGTCGACGGGGATGTCATCGAGCCGGTCACCGCTGCGGATCCCGAAGGTCTCGCGGTGCTGCGCCACTCGACCGCCCATGTGCTCGCGCAGGCCGTGCAGCAGGAGTTCCCGGATGCACGTCTGGGCATCGGACCGCCGGTGCGGGACGGGTTCTACTACGACTTCAGAGTCGACCGGCCTTTCACTCCTGAGGATCTCGCGGCGCTCGAGAAGCGGATGCACGCGATCATCAAGTCCGGTCAGCGTTTCGTCCGGCGGGTCGTCAGCGAGGATGACGCGCGCCGCGAGTTGGCCGCGGAGCCCTTCAAGCTGCGACTCATCGGCAGTGAGGGTGGCGCCGACGTCATGGAGGTCGGCGGCAGCGAGCTCACGATCTATGACAACGTCGATGCGAAGACCGGTGAGCGGTGCTGGGGTGATCTGTGTCGTGGGCCGCATGTGCCCAGCACCCGCTACATCACGCCCAACGCCATCAAGCTCATGCGCACCGCGGCGGCCTACTGGCTCGGCAATCAGGACAACGAGCAGTTGCAACGGGTCTATGGAACAGCGTGGCCGAGCAAGGACGAGCTCTCGGCGTACCTCACCTTCCTGGAGGAGGCCGAGCGGCGCGACCATCGGCGACTGGGTGCGGAACTCGACCTCTTCTCCTTCCCGGAGGAGATCGGGTCGGGCCTTGCGGTCTTCCATCCCAAGGGCGGTGTCATCCGCCGGGTGATGGAGGACTACTCACGGCGCCGCCACGAGGCGGAGGGCTACGAGTTCGTGAGCACCCCGCATGTGACGAAGGCGGGGCTGTTCGAGATCTCGGGACACCTGGATTGGTACGCCGAGGGGATGTACCCCCCGATGGAGCTCGATGCGGAGTATCACGCGGATGGCGCCCTGCGCCGGGCTCCGCAGCAGTACTACCTCAAGCCCATGAACTGCCCGATGCACAACCTCATCTTCCGCTCCCGCGGTCGCTCCTACCGCGAGCTCCCGCTGCGACTCTTCGAGTTCGGCACCGTCTATCGCTACGAGAAGTCCGGGGTCGTGCAGGGGCTGACCCGGGCCCGCGGCTTCACTCAGGACGATGCACACATCTACTGCACCAAGGAGCAGATGCCAGGGGAGCTGGACTCGCTGCTCACCTTCGTGCTCAATCTGCTGCGCGACTATGGTCTCGCGGACTTCTATCTTGAGCTGTCGACCCGTGACCCGATGAAGAGTGTGGGCACAGATGAGGAGTGGGCAGAGGCGACTGAGGCGCTTCGTTCCGCTGCGCTGAAGCAGGGACTCGAGCTCGTCCTTGACGAGGGAGGTGCCGCCTTCTACGGGCCCAAGATCTCCGTGCAGGCCAAGGAC
>CAZLHZ010000297.1:0-1040 GCA_964559285.1 uncultured Actinomycetes bacterium
CCTTCCCCGTTCCGATCGGCGCAGCCGGTTCAGACCCGACCTCGGTCCTCGCCTATACATCCCTGACACCCTCGGTGTGCGCGGCGGGGCAGGATCTCGTGTCACCCCTGACAGCAGGGCTCTGCGTCGTTCAGGTGGCGGCCGGGGCAACACGGACACACCTCGCCTCGCCGTCCCGCATCTTCTCCTTCACCGTTACCGCTTCCCCTGCCGGCGAGGGTGGGGTCAATCTCCAAGGCGACACGGTCTTCCTCGCGACCGCCCCCGGCACGATCGTGCAAGCAGCTCTCACCAGCCTCCCGCCGAGTGCCGTCGTGACCCTCCCACCGATTCCGGCGGGTCTGACAACGCTGCGGTTCCAGAAGCGAGTCCTCACGCTGAAGCCAGTCAAAGGATTCACCGGTGTGGTGCGACTCCCCCTGACGATTCAGGTCTCAGGGCGAACAATTGCCGTGTCGGTTGAGCTCACCGTTACTCCCAAGCCGACAGCATTCGCGCAGTTCGGCCCATCGGGCCCGGAGACCACACGCTTCGTCTGGCTGAAGACAGATGGAGCGGGATACGTCGTGACAGTCAATGGGATTTATGCCTGTGCGACATTCAACTCGCAGCAGACGTCCTGTGAGATCAGCCGACTGGTGGGGTTCTCATCGGTCGTCGAGGTCAGAACCCTTGGCGGTCCGCGTATCAAGTCGACCTCTGCAGCAGGCAATGAACAGGCGGCCATGACCGCTCTCGCCTCGGCACCCACTCTCGCCTCCTACCAGGTCCTCGCGTCACAGGTACGGCTCGGCTCCGTTGTCTTCGCCGCTGGCTCGTCCACACTCTCGTCGTCAACGCGTCGTCAACTCGATGGCATCATTCGCCGCCTCAAGGACACCGGGGATATGCGGATCCAGTTCGTGGGCGGGTACGACGCAGCAGGCGGAGCCACAGCCAAGGAACTTGCGCGGCTTCGAGCCCAGGCAGTCGTGACCTACCTCAGCGCCTCACTGACATCGACGTCGTGGCGGACCTCCGTCGCCTCGAATCTGCCCGTT
>CAZLHZ010000297.1:1050-3346 GCA_964559285.1 uncultured Actinomycetes bacterium
GGGTTGACCTCATCCTCTGGTAGTAGTCAGGTCGACTGCCCGGCCAGCAGGTGATGCCACAGGGCGTCAAGGGTCGCGACAATGTCGCGCGGGGTCGTCTCCGGGTTGATTGTGCACAGACGAAAGACGCTACGGCCGCTGACCGTTGTTGTTGTCAGGGCTGCGATTCCGCTCTCCGTCAGGCGCTTGGCGGCCTCGTAGTGCTCACGGTCGCCTGCTTGAGTTCCCGCAAAGGTCACGATGCCTAACTGCGCGGGTGTCGTGAGAGTCCACCGATCACCCTGACGGATTTCGGCCTCGGCGAATTCAGCAAGAGACACACCTCGTTCGATTGCCTCCTGCAGAGCGGCCCATCCATAGGTGTGGAAGGTCAGCCACAACTTGAGAGCCCGGCCGCGGCGGGACAACTCGGGCCCCCTGTTCCTCAGATCAACCTCTCCGGCTGCAGCCGTGACATCGCGGAGATACTCCGGATTCAGTGTGAATGTCGCTTCAAGCCTGCCTGGACGGGTGACAAGGACACAGGCGATGTCGTATGGCTGGAAGAGCCACTTGTGCGGATCGATCACGACAGAGTCTGCTCGGTCAAGTCCGACGAAGAGTCCCCAGGAGCGAGATGTCATAGCGGCCGGTGCACCGTAGGCACCATCGACATGCAGCCAGCAGCCGAGCTCATCCCGCAGATCAGCGAGCTCGTCCAGTGGATCGACGGCCCCCGTATTTGTGGTTCCCGCATTTCCGATAAGCACCGCGGGTCGCCAGCCCGCACGCAGATCATCAGCAATCAGAGCGCGAACAATGTCCAGCGGCAGTCGCTGCTGATGATCACTTGGCACCACATGCACCCGCTCTCGCGGGATCCCGATGATGTCAAAGGCACGGATCAGCGAGGAGTGCGTCTGATCGGAGCAGTAGACCACCGCATCAGAACGAT
The DNA here is from genome assembly GCA_964559285.1 of uncultured Actinomycetes bacterium. GTDB lineage: Bacteria > Actinomycetota > Actinomycetes > S36-B12 > S36-B12 > CAZLHZ01. The sequence continues at coordinate 1,985 of CAZLHZ010000297.1, forward strand.
CACCGATGGCAGCGAGCAGAGCCGTGAGGTTCGCCATGGAGCCCCCTGACTGCAGGATTCCCTCGGAACCTTCGGGCAGTCCCAGCAGTTCTCGCAGCCACTCGACGACGATCAACTCCACGGTCGTCGGGCCAGCCCCACCCCCCCACGACGCAGCCATTGACTGCATCCCCGTGGCGAGCCAGTCCCCGAGGATCGCTGGGAAGGCAGCCGGACCGGGAACTCGCGCGAAGTATCGCGGGTGGTCGCCGTGCTGCATGGACGCCAGAGCCACATCGGCGAGGAGATCGATCGCCTCCTCAATGTCTCCTGCCCCCGCGGGAACGGCGCCGCCCAGCGCCGACATGAGGTGGGCGCGGTCATGGGGACCGATCGCCGGCTGCTCCCGGAGAGTCGCCAGGTGCTCGATCACCCGGTCCACAACGCGGTATCCCAGTCGGCGCATGTCCTCCGGCTCCATCGCAAGAGGTGACTCACCGAACAGCCGCTCATCCACGGCAGGACGCTAGCGGGTACGCCGATCCCAGCGCCCCAGCACCCACGATGGCTTCACCACCCGAGCGGATCGGCCGCGGGTTCATCCCCCGCCCCCGCCCGTGATCCGCCAGACTTGCCCCATGCCGACGATCAGCATCCTCAGCCTCAAGGGGGGCGTGGGCAAGACCAGTGTCACCCTCGGCCTCGCCGGAGCGGCCACTGTCCGCGGGCTGGCCACTCTTGTCATCGACCTCGACCCTCAGGGGAACGCGACCTCCATCCTCGCTGCCGACCAGCCGGAGGCGACTGCTGCGGACGTCCTCACGCGACCGTCCAAGGCGGGCCTTGAGCGCGCCCTCACTCCGTGCGCCTGGGAAATCGAGCCGGGTGAGGTTGATGTCATCGCCAGCCACCCGGACTTGATCAAGCATGACGCGTGGAACGGCGGCCCTCTTGACCCCAAGCTCGCGACCGCACTGGCGCACCTCGAGGGATATGACCTCGTCCTCATCGACTGCCCACCCTCGCTGGGACAGCTCACGCGACAGGCCCTCGCGGCCAGCGATGTCGCTGTGATCGTCACGACGCCGTCCTACTTCGGCGCGCAGGGCGTGGACCGTGCCTACGAGGAGATCGAGGAGATTCGGCGTACGACGAATCCAGTGCTGACCATCGCGGGCATCATCGTCAACCGGGTTCGCTCCACTGCTGACGAGCATGAATACCGGATGAAGGAGCTCACCCAGATTCATGGCAGAGCGGCAATCCTGCAGCCGGTGATCCCCGAACGCATCGCCATCCAGCAGGCCGAAGGCATGGGTATGCCCGTGCAGACCGTGCGAACTCAAGGCGGTCGTGAGGTGGCCGAGATGTTCGATACGCACC
>CAZLHZ010000298.1:0-3340 GCA_964559285.1 uncultured Actinomycetes bacterium
TAACCAGAGTCCTGTTGCCAGACGGGGAAGGTAAAGGTGAGATCGGATGCCGTGGCGTTGTAAATCGCGATGGAGAAAACCACATCCCCAACTGCCGTCAGGGTGCCGCCGGGAAGCACGGTCGCCTGTCGAGCGGAGCGAAGGGGTCCAGTGGCCTTGATCCGGTAGCGGTGCACCCCGAGAAGGGTGTCCGGAATCCGCAGCCTCACACTGAAACGCCCGTCGCTGTCGCTGGTGAATCGGGCCACCGTGGTCCACGGTCCACCTCGGTCGGACTGCGCCTCGGCCGCCATCTGCCGGCCCGAAAGGGCCGCTCGCAGATTGGCTGGGAGTCGGCCGTGAAGTTGGTATCGCTTGCCGACGACAAGTTGCAGCAGTGGCTGATTGGCATGAGTTCCTCGACGTGGCGTTCGGGTGTCGAGCCCGCCCCCGCCTGCCTTGCGAAGACCCCACCATGACGGGCTTGCCGGTGGGGTGACATCGCCCCTCGGAGACCGCGTGGGAGCGATCACGCGAGTCCGATCGCTCAAGTCACGGTGTGCACTCATCGGCGCTGCGGTCCTCATGTCCAAGGTCCCGGGTTGCCCGTCCACTGCCACCGCCTGAGCGGACTGGCCCAGGAACCCTGCCAGGAGGGTCCCCAGGGCGACCCCGGAAATCAGCACTCGCACTCGCATGTCATGCCCCTTCCATCATGGACGTCACACTCATGGGATCGGGTCGGCGAAGACCAGCGGGTAGCGTTCCAAGTCCCAGAAATCGTCTCCTTGAATGACTGATTCGCTGAAGACCCTGATCTCCGACGTTGTGTCGACAACGTCAAAAGCTGCCGCGATGGCCTCCCATGCGAGCACGACGATGGTGACTGCAGCAGCGACCGCCACGACAATGGTTGCCCACTTCGCAACTGGGTGGTTGCTGAACCACTGTGACAGCTTCGTGTCGAGACCTCCGGTGCAGATCTCCGATCCGTTGGTATCAAGCACGAACATGTCGAATCCCGATGAACCCAACTGGGGGGTCAGTCTCACCGTGTGCTCACTGCCAGAGTCGAAGCTTGGCATCGCCGTGCTGCATGGCGTGTGTTTGCGGTTGGGCGCGTGGTCCCAGTTTGCGTAATAGGTGGAGCAGCCGAAGAAGCACTCGAGCCGATTCGCGGTGAAACCAAACGTGGTCACACCTTCGACTGGGTTGACGTATGTGAGGAGCTGAGATACGCCTTCGGGAACTGCGATCACCGCGTTGGAGTAGGTGCCGGTCACAGGGTTCTGCGAGGTCGGGAAGCTGAGCAACAGGTCCGTCTTCGTGTCGTTCGTGATGGTCACTGAGAAGGCAACATCCCCGGCAGCGGTGAGCGTGTCACTGGGAAGAGCCGTTCCTGACCGCGCTGATCGAGCAGCTCCGGTTGCTCTGATGTGGTAGCGATGCACTCCTTGGAGTTTCGTGGGGATGCGGATTGTGGCCGTGAAGCGACCATCAGTGTCAGAGGCGAAACGCGCTATGGACTTCCAGGCTCCGCCGGCATCGCGCTTCGCTTCGATGGTCAGCTGCTTGCCCGCGAGAGCCTCCCTCTGCCGGGCGGGAAGCCGACCGTGCACCTGGTAGGTCTTCCCGATGACCAGCTGAAGCACCCGCTGGCCGGCACGTGGCCCCTTAACCAGGGAACTGACGCTCAATGGCTTCCTGTCGAGAGCGCGGAACGTCCACCACTTCGGCGCCTTCGGCAGGGCGACGTCGCCTCGCGGCGACAGCTTGGGTGCGACCATGCCATGGAGCCCGGTCAACTCGGGCGCCGCAATGCCGTGGCCCGCGACCTCGATGCCTGAGCCCTGTGGCCAGTCTGAGTTGCCCACCGCATGGGCGCTCTGTCCCATCGCCACCACCAGCAGCGCTGCGGCTGTTGACGCAGCTACCCAGGGAACAATCCTCATCCTGCAACTCCCGTCACCGGTGGGCAGCCGAACTCCAGGGAGAGTGGCTGCTCTCGACGAAGATTCGAGCCTGCCGGTCGTTGGTAGTCAAGCCTACGGGAGAGGTGATGAGGGCAGTGCGGAGAATTCCGTGCGCGATCGATGATCTACGCGGGTGATCACGGAAGAGGTCAGGCCGTCAGGGGGAGTCGGACCACGAGTTGCGATCCACCGGTGGGTACAGCCGTCAGAGTCAGTCGGGCGGGGCTTCGTCCGATCGCCGTCAGGCCCAGTCCGGGTGAGGTGCTCTCGCCGCATCCCGAGCCGTCATCGCGGACGGAGACCGTGAGCCAGTCGTCGTCACGCGACACATTGACCTCCACGTTTCTGGCATCCCCATGCGCGACGGAGTTGTTGATTCCTTCCTCGACGATGTCGAAGACCCACATCCGTAGGCTCTGGCTGTCGGCGACAGCCGCGAGGGCGTCAGGTATCCATGACAGCGTGACGTCGACGAGCCCTCTCCAGCGTTCGGCGAGTTTGGTGAGCCGATCCTCGAGCGCGCCGTCGTCGAAGGTGCCGTCCATCACTCGCGTGAGGTCGTCGACGACAGGGTGCAGGATTGCTCGACAGCGCGCCAACGTGTCGTCACCGGGGTGACCCCCGCGACCTGCCTCGCCGTCAAGTCTTAGCAGAAGCGCAACTGCGGCCAGTCTTCCCTGCACGGGGCCGTGAAGCAGGAGCGCGACACGCCGATTCTCCGTGGCAATCTCCTCTTGAAGGGTGTTGTTGATGTGCGTGATGTCGTCAACCACCCGTGCAAGTGCAGAAGCATGTTCTGTGATGCTGCGAAGGTGGCGATCCATGGCGGCACCCAGTGTGGCCAAGAGGAACACCAGAACAACGAGAGCTGCCAGCGAAACCGGATGGGCGAGGCGCTCGGGAATGAGATCGACAGCGACCAATCCGGCGATGCCCCCGCCTGCCATGCCAGCCATCCAGCTCACGGACCAGACGCTGGTGCAGGCCCATCCCCCCACTCGATCCTGAATCCACGCACCCACCGCCAGAATTGCGACAAGGGTTGCCAGTGCGAGCAGGATCGGGAGCGCGGGATCTTCTGGAGGGCCGGTGAGAGCGAATGGCGCCAGAGTGACGGCGAAGACCAGAGCCGACCACCGCAGCGAACTCAGTAGCGGTCGTCGCGGAAGAGGCGGACGTGTGCCTTCCGCCGCCCTGCGGTTGAGAGCGGTCGAAAGGGTTGTCTCAGCGTCGAGTTCGGAGACCCGGTGGCTCGCCTCGCGCACCACTGCCTTGGAATGACTCGCCGCTAGCCCTGAGAGGTGCGCCAGACGCTCCGGAGTCGATGGACCGCCATGATCTCCCAATTCGGCCTGCAGCCGACGGATGTGCGGCAGCACCTCATCCAC
>CAZLHZ010000299.1:0-3323 GCA_964559285.1 uncultured Actinomycetes bacterium
CCTGCAGACGGGACAGGTCTTGGGGGCGAACCCGTTCTTGGTCCGCGCCTCCCGCCCCCCGGGTCTGTCAGAACGGGCCATGGATCAGACCGGAAGGTCGCTCAGGCGCGGCGGGTCCGCTCCCTGCCGGGTGCAGGTCAGTGCTGACACCTGAACTGCTCGGCGAACCGTCACCGTGACCGTGTCGACGTCCGCCAGGTCAGCCCTCCCGAGCCGCGCATTCGCCCAGAAGGCCAGGAAGGCACCGCCGAAGGCGTCGCCCGCGCCCACCGTGTCGACGACGTCGACGCGGGGCACCGGCACCCGCGTGCGGCAGCCTCGCTGCAGGATCGTGACATCCCGCCCGCCGTCGGTGAGGAGGATGACCGAGGGTCCGATCTGCAACAGTGACTCAGCTGCCCCCACGGGGTCGATGCCCGGCTGGAGGAACTCGATGTCCTCAGTGGAGACCTTGACGACATCGGCGTGATTCAGCACCCGCATCAACCGGTCGACATACGCCTCGCGATCTGTGATCACGGACGGGCGGCAGTTGGGGTCGACGAACACGAGCGTGTCATCGTCCGCATGTTGCAGCACGTGCTCGATGGCGGATGCCACGGGTTCCATGACAAGCCCGAGGGTTCCGGTGGCGAGAATGTCGGTGTTCGGAGCGGGGGCAATCTCCTGAGCCGTCACCTCCGCTGCCGCTGTGCCGAGTGTGTAGAAGGTGTACGACGCAGCGCCGTGAGTGTCCAGCGACGCCAACGCCAGCGTCGTGGGTGCACCGGCTCGATGGGGGACCGGGGTCGCAACTCCATCAGCGTGCAGCTGCTCCGTGATCCGCTGGCCGAAGGCGTCATCGGAGATGCCGCCGGCGAATGTCACTGACGCTCCGAGCCGAGCTGCTGCACGCGCGAGATTGAAGGGACCACCTCCGGTCACGGCGGAGAGGGTGCCGTCCGGCGCGATGATGAGGTCGACCAGTGCCTCCCCCATGACGTGAATCATGGCCGTGACCGCAGAGGATGGGCCTCGGGTGCGTCTGTGAGCCACAGGGCAGCGTAGGCGGGCACTCGCACCCAGCCGCCGACGTCTTTCACGGCCGTTCGCGCCAGCTGATCCCAGGGCGAGGTGATCCCGGTGGCGGTGATATCCGCCATGCGCACCGCGGCCTGCCGCTCGGACAGGTTGTAGACCTGGACGAGTGTTCCAGCAGCATGTTGTCGTTCGAAGAGAATGACGGCGGGGTCCTCCGTGATGCGCACCCGTGTGGTGACCGAGGCGTGCAGGGATGGGAGAGCCAGTCGTGTCTCGATGAGGTGGATGAATCGGGCACGAATCCGACGGGAGACGGGATCAGAGGTGACCCGTTCCCACGGCATGGTCGGTCGGTGCAGCCAACGATTGTCATCGGCATGCTCAGGAACGAGGGCGAAGTCCTCGTCATTGAGGAGCGCGATCTCATCTCCCATGTAGATCAGCGGAATGCCACCGAAGCCGAGAACCATCGCGTAGGCACAGAGGAGTCGATCAATGGCCGTGTCCAGAGCGTCGGGGCTGCCGGACTCCACAGCCGCCTCGATCCCGGCGAGGCTCGCCGCTGACCCGCTGATGCGACGGTCCCCGGTCAGTTCATTGGGTTGGAAGACAGCGCCGCGAGCAAATGTGCCGGTGAACTCGCCCGCGTAGAAGTCAGACAGGAATCGCCGATGACCGGCACCGTCCCAGCCGACAGACTGCGCATCGGCATCCTCAATCGCCCAGCCGATGTCATCGTGGCAGCGCAGGTAGGTGCCCCATGCCGACGTGGTGGGAACAGCGGGGAAGCGATGCAGGGCTGCCGCGAGGAGTCGTCCGTCACGGGCAGCAAGGGCTGACCAGATCTGGACCATGAGCGAGTTGTGGTACGCCAGATCCGAGACCTTGCCGGCGCGGGGGCCCTGCCCGAGATAGGCCACAAGATCCGTCGGGGAGACGATGGCCTCTGCCTTGAACACCGTGGCGGGGGCGGCGATTCGGGTGATCGCCCGCAGCGCTTGCGTGATGAGGTGGACTTCTGGCTGGTTCTGGCAGTTCGTGCCCATGCGCTTCCAGATGAAGGCGATGGCATCGAGGCGCAGGCAGTCAACGCCGAGGTTCGCTAGGAACAGGATGATCTCAGCGAACTCGCAGAAGACATCCGGGTTGGACCAGTTGAGATCCCACTGCCACTCGTTGAACGTCGTCCACACCCAGCCGTGAAGGTCGTCGTCCCAGGTGAAGTTCCCCGGAGCGAAGGCGGGAAAGACCTCGGGAAGAGATCGTTCGAACTGATCGGGGACCACGCGATCGGGGTAGACGTAGAAGTAGTCGCGATGTCGAGCAGATCCGGTGCGGGCGGCCCGCGCCCAGGCATGCTCCTCGGCAACGTGATTGAGGACAAGGTCGAGAGTGAGTGAGATTCCGGCCGCGTGGAGGTCTGTCGCCAGCACGCGCAGATCCTCGATGGTTCCCAGATCCGCGCGCACCGAGCGATAGTCGGCCACGGCGTAGCCACCGTCATTGGCGCCCGAGCGCGGAGTCAGCAGCGGCATCAGGTGCAGGTAGGTCACGTGCAGGTCGGTGAGGTAGTCGATCCGGCCGCGCACTCCCGTGAGGTCACCGGCGAAGCGATCGGCATAGGCCACATAGCCGATCTGGTCTGGTCGCTGGAACCAGTCGGGCATGAGCACGCGCTGGCGATCTCGGGCCCGCAGCTCGCTGGGCCGAGCGGCGTGGGCATCGTCGATGATCCGGTGAATCCGAGGCAGGATGCTGTCGAGGTCGTAGATGCCGGTGAGACCCTCGATGAGATCGCCTGACCATCGGTTATAGCGTGCCTGAAGTTCCGGATCGGCGACGATCATGCGAGATTGTCCCGTTCGGTTGCAGGCTCGGCAACCAGGCGGGGAGGAGCTTGGCGCAGTGGCTGCTCAATGACCTCGACACAGTCCGCGCCAGCTCGTCGCACCGTCAGAACGGATGGACGTGCTGGCCCGCCGTCGGATGATGGAGCGGTTCGAATGGGTCACGGCGCGCATCCCCCGGGACCTGCGCAGCACGCGAGAGCCGGTGAGGGCTTCCGCGACGTGCTGGAAACCGGTGGTTCATGCCCGGCGAGCTGGATCACGGACCGCCGAGCGGAAAAGAGGAGCACAAGGGTGGCGGCATCGGACCCGGCGCGCCACGATGAGCCCGTGACCCGTCGACTCTCCGGACTCATGCCCCCGATCGTCGTGACCGCGATCGTGACACTGGCCGTCTCCGCTGTGTCCACCCTCGCCCCGGCGGCGGCGATGACCCCGACGGTGTCGGCGCCCGCC
>CAZLHZ010000300.1:0-3321 GCA_964559285.1 uncultured Actinomycetes bacterium
GGCCGATGGAGTCCACGAGCGAGGCAACCGCATCACGCCGCAGGGCTCGAGGCTGATCCAGATCCATGTTCACCGCGAACCAAGCGTCAGCGCGAGCGTCGTCCCAGGCATCGAGCAGTGAGTCGACGACGTCGATCGCCTCACGCGTGACGGGCCACAGGTCGAGGTCCCGGCCGTGGGAGGCACCGTCGCCACGCGCCTCATCCGTCCCGGCCACGACGGCATTGAGCAGGTCCGAGGCCATGAACTGCATCCGCGCGTAGGTGCGATTGCCCAGGGCAATGACAGCCCACCCGGTGCCGGGATGCCAGCGCATATGCGATCCAAAGCCCGGGTAGCCCCCGCTGTGGTGGATGAAGCGACCGTGATCGCTGCGCTCCTCCACAGCCAACCCGAAGCCGTAACACGTCGTGATCGCGACAGGTGTGCCCTGACCGGTCGTGAGCTCGGTGCGCGCGAGCCGAAGTGGCTCCTGCATCTCACGTCGACTGGCCCGCGACAGCGGATGCTTGGGGGCAGCTGTGTCAGGCGCTGATCTCCACGACTCCTGGAACCCACCGACCCAGACGGCAAGGTCCGAGATGCTGCTGAGCAGTCCACCCATCGGACTGAAGGCGCCGGGCGTGATGAGCCCCTCACGGACAAGGTCGGGGCCATGGGGATGGTGACCTGTCGCGAGACGCTCTGCCGGCAGAAGACGGGGATCAAATCCGCTGGAGGCCATGCCGAGCGGATCAAGCAGCTCACGGCGTACGACGTCGCTGTAGTCATCACCGGTCACGATGGAGATGACGCGCCCGAGCAGGGCGTAGCCAAGGTTGGAGTACTCCCACCCGGTGCGCGGCGGACGGCAGAACGTCAAGCCACCGGCGATGAGCGCATCGAATTCGGCAATCGGCAGGCTCTCCTGGCGATCACCCCACGGGTCGTCTGTCGGGAACCCTGCCGACATGGTGAGCAGATCACGGATGGTGATCGGAGCGGAGTCAGTCGGTGCTCCGATGGATGCGCTCCACGGCAGGATGTCCACGACCTGGTCGTCAAGGCGCAGCAAGCCGCGATCACGCAGCAGCAGGATGGTCCCTGCGGTGAAGCTCTTTGTCATGGATGCGATGCGGAAGATGCTCGTCCGGTCCGGGGCGCGACCGGTTCCTAGATCACCGTCCGCCTCCACGTGGATGATCTCGCCGTCGTGCAGCAGGGCCCAGATCACGGCGGGGACAGCCGTCGCATCTCGATGCTTGGCGCTGGTGGTGAGAGCTGCGGCAATCGCGGCTGAGGACTCCATGCCCCTAGTCTGTCAGCAGGGTCAGAGAGGGTTCAAAGTCGATGAGCTGATCCAGGGTGATCGGATGGGAGATCCAGTAGCCCTGAACGAAGTCGGCTCCGAGCTCGCACGCCAGATTCCAGTGCGCCTCCGTCTCGATCCCCTCGAGTGTGGTCGTTGCGCGCAGGGCCTTGGCCAGACTGACTGTTGCGGCAAGGAGAGCGCGAGCTCCTGGGCTGCCTTCCGTGCGCAGCATGAGCGACTTGTCCACCTTGATGCTCGTTGGGCGCAGCCGCTCCAGAAGATCGATGCTGGAGTAGCCGGATCCGAAGTCATCGATGCTCAAGGCGATCCCGAGCTGCTGGAGCCGGCGCAGTGAGTCCAGGGCTCGACTGCCGGTAGACAGGACCGCTGACTCAGTGACCTCGACAACGAGTCGGCTGAGTCCACCTGGGACGGAGAGGGCAGCGAGGTGATCGACGACTGATCGATCCTGCAGCTCGAGCGGAGAGAGGTTGATGCTGATCGGCAGCAGCCAGAGGGGTTGACGATCGTGTGCCGACTCCAGGTCAGTGGACACGCGCTCCAAGGTGATGCGGCTCAGGTCGCCGAGCAAACCGGCTGACTCTGCGAGGTGAACGAAGTAGGAGGCCGGATGGACCGAGTCACCCTCCATCCACCGCAGGAGGGACTCTGCGAGTGTGACTCGCCCCGTGGTGACCGACACGATGGGTTGGTAGAGCATCGTGAAGGAGTTCTCGCGGACGGCCATCATCAAGCGATGCCGAACATCCGCACGCTGCTCAGCGACCTCGTGCATCTCGCGTCGGAAGTAGGCAGCGCGGTCCAGTCCACTGTCCTTAGCTGCATGCATGGCTGTGTCGGCATGCCGGAGGAGTTCCTCAGGTGTCTGCCCATCGACGGGGCACAGCGCCACCCCGATCGATGCGGTGACAATCGTGACCTGATCATTGATCAGGAGCGGCTCACGAATTGCCAGACGGATGCGTTCCACCATCGTCTCGATCGAGTCGAGAGACAGGTCATCGATCATGAGCAGGGCGAACTCATCCCCGCCCACGCGGGCCACCACATCGAATTGCCGGGTCAATTCCTGCAGTCGCCGGGTGAGGACCTGGAGCACCAGGTCTCCGGCGGGATATCCGAGTCGATCATTGACTGCTTTGAAGTTGTCGATGTCGATCCACAGCAGAGCCAGTGAATGCACTCTCTCCTGAGCGATGCGTGTCTCCTCAGCAAGTCGGGTCAGGAAGCGACTGCGGGACATCAACCCGGTAACAGCGTCACTGTGATCACTGAGGGGACGTAGTGCACGCAAGGCCAGGATCTGCTCATCCTCGAAGACCATGGCCGTCTGCGTGATCATTGATAAACCCCCACCGGGAGAAGGATCGAGGGCAGCAGGAGTGAGCAGGGCAGTGAGGCTGCGACCAGGTGACTGGCTCCCGCGAGGTTGCCAGCACTCGACGTCCTGCTCAGTGGCGGTGACGTCCACCAGCTCGTCGATCGCTGCGCCGATCACCTCGGCAGCGGAGCGTCCCAGCATGCGAAGAAACACGGAGTTGGCATCGAGCACGGTGCCGCGTGCATCAAGACTGACGATGCCCACGCCGACGAGGTCCACAAGGCCCGTCGGCGGAGTCGATGCATGCGCCACCCCGTCAGTATCAGCCCCGCGTGGCGCGATGCCCGGCTCAAGAAGCGGACAAATCACAAGAGCACTGTCGGTGACGGCTTAGAATTCACCGGTGTCGGCGCGCGAAATCATCCGAATGCCCCGATTTCGGGTGCTCTTTCTCGCCCGTGCCATTTCCAACCTCGGCAATGGAATCGGGCCGATCGCGTTGTCGTTCGGTGTCCTCGCCCTCCCGGACGGATCCCCCACCGCCCTGAGCATCGTGCTGGCGGCGACCGCGATCCCGGTGATCATCACCCTGCCGTTCGGCGGTGTCATCGCCGACCGCATCGGCCGTGCTCGCGTCATCGGCACCACGGACGTCGTGCTGTCAGCCGTTGTGGTGACAAGCGGGTTG
>CAZLHZ010000301.1:0-3293 GCA_964559285.1 uncultured Actinomycetes bacterium
TTCCGGGAGCGGCAGGCCGAGGCGTTCTCCGCTGTGGGGGGAATCGCTCATCATCAGGATGTGTCAATCCCCCTTGCCCAGCTCGCGCAGTGGGCGGATGACATGTCCCGGCGTCTCGCCGCAATGCCGGGACTGCGCGCCTTCGGTGTCTTCGGCCACGTGGGGGACGGCAACATCCACGTCATCACGGTCGGCGACGATGCCGATGAGGCCGACCGCGTCGTGTTCGCAGCGGTCGCCGACTATGGCGGCAGCATCTCCGCCGAACATGGAGTGGGACGGGCCAAGTCCCATGTCCTGCACCTGTGCCGGACCCCGCAGGAGATCGACGTGATGCGCGCACTCAAGGCGGCCCTGGATCCACGGGGTCTGCTCAATCCCGGGGTTCTGCTGCCGGCGACACCCGCAGCCGCGGAGGGCTGAATCATGAGCGTTGACCAGCGGCCCCTCCTCGTCGCCCACCGCGGATCGAGCCTTGCGGAGCCGGAGCACGCGCTGGCGGCGTACCGGTTGGCCATCGCGGAAGGTGCTGACGCCCTCGAGTGTGATGTGCGATTGACGCACGATGGGCATCTGGTCCTGCTGCACGATCGCCGTATCAGCCGTGTCGCTCATGGTCGCCGTGTCGTGTCGGCAACTCGGCTGGAGGATCTGGGCCGCTATGACTACAGCCGCGAGCATCCCCGAAGCGGCGCTGATGACGGGCCCGCAGCGGAAGCGGGCACCAGCACCCCGGATCCACGTCGATCACTGGTGACACTGGAGCAATTCCTCGCCGAGGTGGCAGCTCACGATGTGGCGCTGTCCATCGAGACCAAGCACCCGACGCGCCATGGGGGTCGTCTCGAGAAAACACTTCTGGACGTGCTCGACCGTGGCGGGTGGCTGCAGCCCAGCCGCGCCTCACGGCTGCGACTCATGTCGTTCAGTGTTCTCGCGCTGCGGCGCTTCCGGCGCGGCGCTCCTCATGTCCCCGCCGTCTACCTCGTCGAGCACATGCCTGCATGGCGCCGAGATGGGTCGCTTCCGAACGGCGCCCGCATCGCGGGACCGTCGATCGATATTGTCCGTCGTGATCCCGGGTATGTCGCACGCGTGCACGATTGTGGCGGCGCGGTGCACGTGTGGACCGTGGATGCTGACGAGGACATCGACCTGTGCCTGTCTCTCAACGTCGACGCGATCATCAGCAATCGTCCGGGATATGTCCGGAGCCGACTGGGCTGACCCCTCTGCTGTGCATGTGCTGATGGGTCACGGCGTACGCTGCCATGCATGTCGAAGAAGAAGTCGTCATCCGCATCCGCAGCCGAGCAGGTTCCCGTTGTGGGACTTCGTGAGCCCTGCCCGTGCGGATCCGGCCGGCGTTACAAGGCCTGCCACGGACGCGAGGCGGCGCATCGCGGTGAGCGACTGGTCGCCCGACCCTTCGAGGGGTTGACGGGCGAGGCTGACTGGGTGGCGATGCGCGAACTCGTGCCGGCCGCAACGGCACCGCTGACCCTGCTCACACCTCCCGCGGTGAGCGTCACCGTGTCAACGGTGCTGCCACTGGCGTGGCCGGCGATGGTGCGGGCCAGCGGCGACATCATGCTGGGCCTGCAGGTGCCGACAGGCTCGGGTGATGGCAGTCGAGATGTGGCAGAGGCGCTCGAGCGTGCGCTCGTGGCCCCGAGTGGCGAAGCCGTGCCCCCGGTGGGACTTCCCGAGCCGGGACCGCGACTGCAGGACCTCGTCGATCCCTCAGCACCGTTCACGGTGACGGTGCACGACAACTTCGAGTTCTGGTTCGATGCGCAGGGAATCAGCGGACTCGATGATGCGATGCGCGCATCGCTGGATCGCGCCAGCGCCCAGGCCAATCCGACAGTGCGGCTGGCATCCGTCGACGCGGCTTACTGGACGACCTATGGCGGCAAGACCTTCCTGCGGTGGGTGCACCCGCAGGATGAGGACACGGTGCTCGATGCCCTCGCGCGGCTGCATGCTCAGGGCAGCGACTCTGTCGGTGAGGGAACCCGCTTCATCGGCTCCTTCCGGGCCTGCGGACTCATGGTGCCGGTGTGGGAACTTTCCGAGGGAACCCGCGCCGAGGCGATCGAGGATTCGGCCGCGGCCTACTGGACGAGACTGTGCGAGGCCGTGGCGCAGACATCGCCGTTGACCGCCGAGGAGCGTCGAGCGCGCTCAGGCCTGCTCACCCGGCAGTTCACCCTGCGCTAGCCGGTCGTCTCTGACGGTGACCGCATGGCGCCGGTCAGGGGACAGTGCGGGCGGTGACCATCCACAGGGTGCGTGAGGGTCTTGCCTGCCCTGGGTGCCTGACCTAGCGTCACAGTGTCCGGACGCCCCGCATCCCCCGTCGGCGGCGTCCGGACCCTTCATCACGTGCGTCACGTCGTGAGTCACCGTGCCTCAGCCGCACCCGGTCGCCACGGAGGTGGCGCCTCCCCGGGTGGCCTTCCACGGGCGACTACCCTTGACGGGTGACCGCACTTGATCTGGATCCCGCCACGCTCACCCTCGCCGCCGGCATCGCCCTCATTCTCGGCCTGCTCGCCCTCGGCCTCGGGGTCGCTGCTCTCCTGCGCACCGGTCGCATGCGCCGCGACTATGTCATCCTGCAGGGGCGGGATACGGAGGAGAGCTTCATCGAGGCGGTGGCGCGCAACACCCGCGCGGTGCACACCCTGCGCGAGGATGTGGCTGATGTCGCAGCCCGGATGGACGTCGTACGCGCGGAACTCTCCGACGCCCTGCGCCACATCTCCATCGTGCGGTACGACGCCTTCAGCGATCTCGGAGGTCGGATGTCGTTCAGCGCCGCGGTGCTGGACGACGGTGGCGACGGGTTCGTCCTGTCCTCCATCCACGGCCGGACGGACACAAGGACCTATCTCAAGGCCGTCATTCAGGGAGCATCCGAGACGCAGATGTCACCGGAGGAGCAGCAGGCGGTGCAGGCGGCTGTCGCCTCCGCTCAACGCTGATGTGAATCCTCATGAGTGCGCCCCCGCCGGATTCCTCCGGTCGGGGGCGCACTCATGATGTGCTCATGATCAGGCGGGAACCGCCGGGATTGACGCGAGGGCTGCCGCGAACCTCTCGTCGGGCACCTGCTCGTCCACCATCTGGCCGCTGAGGTACGCGTCGTAGGCCGCCAGATCGAAGTGCCCGTGGCCGCACAGTGCCGTGAGGATGACAGTCTCCTCGCCGGTCTCCTTCGCCTTGAGCGCCTCGCGGATCGCCAGAGCGATCGCGTGCGTCGGCTCCGGTGCTGGGACGATGCCCTC
>CAZLHZ010000302.1:0-3282 GCA_964559285.1 uncultured Actinomycetes bacterium
CGGTGGACGACTGCGGGGTGCGCATCACCCCGATGGTGGTCGAGGGCCAGATCATGGGTGGTCTCACGGAGGCCTACGCCATGGCGAACATGCAGTACATCACCTTCGATGAGGAGGGGAACTGCATCGGGTCCAACTACATGGACTACCTGCTCCCCACCGCATGGGAGACCCCGGGCTTCGAACTGCACGAGGTCGTCACTCCGTGCCCGCACCACCCGATCGGCGCCAAGGGCATCGGCGAGTGCGCGACGGTCGGCGGCCCGGCCGCCTTCGTCAATGCGGTGATGAATGCGCTCAAGCACACGGGTGTGCGCAACATCGACATGCCGCTGATGCCGAATCGCGTGTTCGAGGCGATCCAGACCGGAACCGACATCTCGGGCATGCCGCCGGTGAAGGCCGGCTGACCTGATGCGCGAATTCGCGGCGGAGGGCGTGGGACTCATGGAACGGGCGGCACATCTCGCCCGTTCCGGCGAGTCCTTCGCCCTCGCCACGGTCGTGTGGCGGAAGGCTCCGTCATCCGGCCAGCACGGGTCACGCGCCATCGTCATGGCTGACGGAACGCTCCACGGCTGGATTGGTGGCGCGTGCGCCGAGCCGGTCCTCATCCGTGAGGCGAAGCGGGTCCTTGCCGAGGGTCGCTCGTCACTGCTGTGGCTCGGGCAGGAAGCCGAGCTCCGTGAGATGCATGTGCCCGACGGTGTGCTCACCGTGCCGATCTCCTGCCAGAGCGACGGAGCACTGCAGATCTTCATTGAGCCGATGATCGCCGCGCCCCACGTCATCATCGTGGGACGTTCCCCCATGGCGATCACCCTGCTTGATCTCGTTCAGGCCCTGGACTGGCGAGCCGAGTTGATCGACGGTCCGCAGTTTCAGGCCGCCATGGTCACACCGTCCAGTGCGGTCATCGTGGCCACCCAGGGCCACGGGGACGAAGAGGCGCTGGAGCAAGCCGTCCTCGGTGACCCTGCATTCATCGGACTGGTGGCGTCGGCCAAGCGCGGTCAGGTCGTCCGGGGCTACCTCATCGACCGTGGTCTGCCGCAGGACCGTCTCGATCGGGTGCAGGTGCCGATCGGCATCGATCTGGGTCACACGACGCACCGGGAGATGGCGGTGTCCATTCTCGCGGAGCTTGTGCGGCGGCGTGCCGAGGGTGGTTTGAAGCCCACGCGGACTCTGCTGCCAGTTGTTGAAACACCCGAGGTCACCGACCTTGTCTGCGGTATGGTCGTCGCCGCCGTCGCGGCGAATCGACCGTTCCAGTACGAAGGCACGACGTATTACTTCTGTGCCCCGGGATGCCGCAAGGCATTCGAGAAGGACCCCGCCTCGTTCATCTATCAGGAGTCCGCATGCTGATCACCCAGTCCTTTGAGGTCGACCAACCGGTCGACAGTGTCTGGAAGTTCTTCGACAACATTCCGCTGGTCGCAGCCTGTCTGCCCGGTGCCAACCTGAACGATCAGGTGGGCGACGAGTATCAGGGTGGGATCGTCATCTCGGCCGGCCCGGTAAAGCTGGAGTTCGCTGGCTCGGCCAGGGTGAAGGAGCGGGACGACGCCAACCGGATCCTCGTTCTTGACGCCGGTGGCGCGGACAAGAAGGGGCGCGGCACGGCCAGCGCCCTCCTCACCTGCTCGCTCAAGTCCCTCGGTGCCAGCACCAAGGTGACGATTGCCATGGATCTCACCATCACCGGCCAAGCAGCTCAATACGCGCGCGGCGGACTCGTGGAGGATGTCACCGGCGTCCTCATTGCGCAGACCGCCGAATCGATGCGGGCGCGTCTCGTGGCCATTGCCGAGGGACGCGATCCCATGGCAATTGATGGCCCCAAGTCGGCCAGCGGACTGGCCATCGGTCTTACTGCCTTCGCGCGTGCAGCCAAGCGCGTGTTCGCGCGCTTCTTCCTGCCCTACCACCCAGCGCCCAGCCGCTGATCGGAGGTTGACCATGAACCTGTGGGTCATCGGAAACATCGTCCTCATCATCGTGGTGGTGCCCGTGCTCGTGGCACTTCTCAACCGCGTTCTCGGGGCACTCGAGCGGATTCGGGCAGCGGCGGATGATGCGCTGGCCGGTGGGGTCGCCTTGATCGGCGAGCTGCACAACACCCCCGAACTGCTCGCTCGGACCGATGAGGTCATCAAGGACGTTGCCAACGGAGCGGTGAGGTACGCCGGTCCCGTCTCGAAGCTTCTGGGCTAGGAGGACTCATGCCAGCTGTTGCCATTGTGACCCTCGTTGTCGGGGCACTCATCATCGCTGCTGCGGCCCTCGGGCTGGTGCGGATCATCCTGCACCTGCGCGCGGTCGCGAAGACCTTGGACGTTCTCGACGGCGGTGTTCAGGTGATCGTCGCGAAGACGTCCACCGTGCCGCCGGTGGTCGCCTCGGTCAATGCCAGCCTCACGCCCGTCGCGGCTTTCGCGGACTCGATCTAGGGAGACGGACATGAACTTCACTGGACACGAGGGCTGGCTGATCGGCTACATCATCGGCCTCGTCGTCGTCATCGTCGTTGTGGCGCTGGTCGTGCCGATCCTGGTGCTGGCGGGGCGCATCGGAACCCAGGCGGGAAGCATTCTGAGTGGGCTTGAGAAGGCAGAGCGCAACACGGCCGGGCTCGCCGGGCTCAACCAGACCATCACCCTCGCGGTGGCGGTCATCGAAGGACTCAAGCGCGGTCGCAAGCGGCTGGGAGGCTGACATGAATGATCTGGGAGAACAAGCTCAAGTCGATCAGCTGTGGCTGATGGCGAACATCCTCGGGTCCGCGGTGGTGGTCGCCGTCGCGGCACTTCTGACAATTCTCGTCATCCTCGTGGCGCGCATCAATCGGCGCGTTGCCGCCATCAAGGCAACGGCTGCTGCGGCGCGTGCGAACACGGATGACACGGCTCTCATCACAACCACGGCGGGCGGTGTCGAGGCGGTCCTTGCGGAGGGCCTTGAGCACCACCTCTTCCTCGGACGAGTTCTGGACAAGGTGCGGTCATGAGCCCCATGGTTCTCTGGACGGTCATCAATATCGCCGGTCTCATTGCTGGCCTCGCGATCTACCTCTTCATTGTGGGAGGGCAGCTGAAGAAGGTCGCAGCCAACCTCGAAGACACAGCCGAGACGGTGTGGCAGATCAAGAAGAACGCCGAGGCAATCGAGCCCGGCCTCACCTCGATCAACACCACCGGCAATGTCGTCGCCGGCGCCCTTCCCCTCGTTGGCCACCAGCGCCGCGGCGTAGACGGCGTCGCAGCCGCAGCGCACGGG
>CAZLHZ010000303.1:0-3279 GCA_964559285.1 uncultured Actinomycetes bacterium
GGGCAGCCCGGAGGGCTTCGGTGTCATCGAGGCGCTCGCGGACTCGCTCGGCGCAGCCGTCGGAGCCTCGCGCGCCGCGACCGATGCCGGGTGGTATCCCCATCAGTACCAGGTCGGCCAGACTGGCAAGACCGTCTCACCGCAGCTCTACATCGCCAATGGCATCTCCGGCGCCATCCAGCATCGGGCCGGGATGCAGACGTCGAAGACGATCGTCGCCGTGAACAAGGACAACGAGGCGCCGATCTTCGAGCTCGCCGACTTCGGTGTCGTCGGCGATCTCTTCGCGGTGGTGCCGCAGCTGACGGAGGAGATCGGCAAGCGCAAGGGCTGACATGGCCTATCTCGACCATGCGGCAACCACGCCGATGGTGCCCGAGGCTCGCGAGGCCTGGCTCCGTGAATCCGATCTCGTGGGCAACGCCATGTCGCTGCATGCCTCCGGGCGTGCGGCCCGAGCCGTGCTCGAGGAGGCGCGCGAGAGTGTGGCGGCCGACACAGGAGCACGCCCGAGTGAGGTGATTTTCACCGGGGGCGGCACCGAGGCCGACAACCTCGCGATCCAGGGGTTCGTCCGAGCTGCGCTCGCGCGCGGGGTGGAGCGCCCCCGGCTCATCATCTCCGCGATCGAGCATCACGCGGTGCTGGATCCGGCGCAGTGGCTCGCCGATGCCGGTGCCGTGGATCTGGATCTGGTGCCGGTGGATGTGCGGGGTCGGATTGATGTCGCGGTGCTGGAGGAGCTGGTCGCGCGTGACCCGCAGCGAGTGGCCGCGATCAGCGTCATGTGGGCCAACAACGAGGTCGGCACCATCCAGCCGGTGGCCGAGGTGTCGGCGATCGGGCGGGCCCATCGGATTCCTGTGCACAGTGATGCGGTGCAGGCTGTCGCCGTCGTGCCCGTGACGGCCGGCGCGGTCGATGCCCTCACGGTCAGCGGTCACAAGATCGGTGGACCGCACGGGGTGGGAGCCCTTGTCGTCTCGCGGGATGTGCGCCTCTCACCGCTCATGCTCGGCGGCGGCCAGGAGCGCGATCCGCGACCGGGCACCCCCGATGTCGCCTCGGTCGCCGCCTTCGCCGCGGCGCTGCGGGTGGCGGTGCAGCGTCGCGAGTGGCTGGCCGCACATGTCCGCGCCCTGCGCGATGAGCTTGAGTCCGAGGTGCGTCGCATCGTGCCGGGCGTGATCGTCAACGGATGTGTCGAGGACCGGCTGCCGGGGACGTCGCACCTCACGTTCCCCGGATGCGAGGGTGATGCGCTCCTCATGCTCCTCGATGCCGCCGGTGTCGAGTGCTCCACCGGCTCGGCATGCACGGCGGGCATTCCCGAGGCCAGTCACGTCCTGCTCGCCATGGGTGTCGATGAGCTCACCGCGCGCGGGTCGCTGCGCTTCAGCGTCGGGGCGACGTCGACCCGCGAGGATGTCGCCGCGCTGCTCGCGGTGCTGCCGGGAGTGGTGGAGCGCGCGATGCGGGCCGGTCACCTGCGTCGACGTCCGTCATGAGGGTCCTCGCTGCGCTCTCCGGAGGGGTGGACTCCTCTGTCGCGGCAGCACGCGCGGTGGATGCCGGACATGAGGTCACCGGAGTGCACCTGGCCCTTGCGAGTGATCCCGCGACCCATCGCAGCGGCGCGCGAGGCTGCTGCACCCTCGAGGATGCGCGCGACGCGCGACGCGTCGCTGATCGACTCGGTATTCCTTTCTACGTCTGGGATCTTGCCGACCGATTCCGTGAGGACGTCATCGACGACTTCGTTGCCGAGTATGCGCTCGGCCGCACCCCCAACCCATGCCTGCGCTGCAATGAGCGGATCAAGTTCGCTGCGGTGCTTGATCGGGCCCTGGCCCTCGGCTTTGATGCGGTGTGCACCGGGCATTACGCGCGGCTGGTCGACCGGGAGGGGGTGCGCGAACTGCACCGCGCCGTCGATGACACCAAGGACCAGTCCTATGTGCTGGCGGTGCTCGATGCGCAGCAGCTCGCGGGCGCGATGTTCCCGCTCGGCGACTCGCTCAAGTCGGCTGTGCGCGAGGAGGCGACAGCGCGCGGACTCATCACCGCGGACAAGCCGGACAGTCACGACATCTGCTTCATCCCGGACGGTGACACCGCCGGGTGGCTGCGGGAACGACTCGGCGACCAGCCGGCCGACATCGTGGATGTGCGCAGCGGCGAGGTCCTCGCGAGCACGACGACTCCCTATGCGGTGACGATCGGTCAGCGGCGCGGCCTGGACTTGGGACGACCCGCTGCCGATGGAGCCCCGCGCTACGTCATCGATGTCGACCTCGTGACACGTCGGGTGGATGTCGGACCTCGGGAGATGCTGCTCGTGTCCGAGATCACCGGTGATCATGTGCGCTGGTGCGGTGAGGTCATGGGCGGAACCATCGCCGGTGAGGTGCAGGTGCGGGCGCACGGTGATGCGGTGCCGGCAACCGTGAACCTTGGCGATCGCCTGACCGCGAGACTGCAGACGCCGATCCAGGGGGTTGCGCGCGGCCAGGCCATGGTCGTCTACTCCGGCACGCGCGTGCTGGCATCGGCCACCATCAGCGGGACGGCGCAGTGACGGCGTACGCCACGACGGGGATCGGCTCGGTGCCCGGCGAGGATGTGCGTGAGGCCGTGCGGGTCCTCGTCGGCGAGGTGGCCGTTCCCTACGTCCCGGAGTTGCCAGCGCGTGGACCGGGCGCTGATCTCGTCGGCCGCACCGGGGGGGTGCTGTGCCGGGTGTCCTCGGACTTCGCCGTGGAGACGACACCGGATGGGTGGCGCTTCACTGATGCACCCGGACGCGCGATGCGGCGTGCTGCGGCGTGGCTCGGGGAGGACCTCGATGCGCTCGAGGATGCGCTTCAGGGTTACGTCGGGCCGCTCAAGGTGTCGCTGGCTGGACCGTGGACGCTGGCGGCCGCGATTGAGCTGCCGTCGGGCGAGCGCACGGTGCGCGATCCGGGTGCCTGCCGTGATCTGAGCGAAGGCCTGGCCGAGGCGGTGCGGCTGCATACGGCCGAGGTGTGTGCTCGTGTGCCCGGGGCGCAGGTCATCGTGCAGATCGACGAGCCGTCACCGGGCATGGTGCTCAACGGCGGAGTGTCGACGGCGAGTGGCCTGTCGCACTATCGGCCGATCGATCCGCAGACCGCGCGTGCCGGTCTCGAGGTGGGGGCCGATGTCCTGCACTGCTGCGCTGCTGGACCACCGCTGCCGCTCATGCGCGCGGTGGCGGGGGTGTCGATCGACCTGCTGGTGCTCGACCAGTCGCGTGAC
>CAZLHZ010000304.1:0-3273 GCA_964559285.1 uncultured Actinomycetes bacterium
TGAGCAGCAGTTCGCCCCAGACTCGACCTTGGGTAAGGACGCGGCGTGGGCCGATGTGACCGACCGCATGCTTGACGTTGTCGTCGTCAAGTCGATTTCCGGACTCCACAAGGTCAGACCACCATCGTCGATCATCAGTCGTCATGAACCCCATTCAGCCGCATCCACTTGTTCTCTGGGTGTAGACATTGCCTCTGACACAGATCTCCTAGGACACACCCTTGGCCGATGACCTGACACGAGGTACGTCCCGACAGTCCGTCAGGCCGAATGGCTGACGATCGCTCGCGATGGTTGATGCATAGCCGCGGTGAGAGAAAGCGAGACAGCCATGACGGCGCGATTGACCAAGGCTGAAGAGTCAGTGCGGCTGGCCGCTGCCCAGCGGCAGCTTCTGATGCTGCGCCTTCTCTGTGCAGGACTGCTCGGTCCATCTCCCCGACCCGGTCCGCTGGTATGCGTGGTCAGGGAGGGCTGGGATGCCAGTGGGAAGGGTGGCTGCATCCGACGACTGGTCGCACCTCTGGATCCGCGTCATGTTCGCGTGGCCACGTTCGCGGCACCGACTGCTGACGAGAAACGGCATCACTTTCTCGCGAGATTCTGGCCTGCCCTCCCAGGATGGGGCGGGATGACCGTGATGGACCGAAGTTGGTACGGGCGGGTTCTTGTCGAACGCGTCGAGGGCTATGCCACAGAGGAACAGTGGCATAGGGCCTACGACGAGATCTGCGGATTCGAGCGCTCACTGACTGAAGAGGGCATGATCCTCATCAAGTTCTGGCTGGACATCTCAGATGAAGAGCAGTTGACCCGATTTCATGACCGTCAAAGCGATCCACTCAAGGCATGGAAGCTCACAGATGAGGACTGGCGCAACCGATCACGACGCTCCGACTACGAATCTGCAGTGGCCGACATGGTCGACCGCACCGGGACGATATGGGCTCCGTGGCACGTGGTCGAGGCAGACGACAAGCGATGGGCACGCGTGACGGTCCTCGAGACGGTCTGCACGCGAATCGAGGTCGGTCTCAGGTCCGTCGGAATCGACGTACCCGATCTCGACGCAGCGGTGTCCGACTAGCTTGACGGGGTGGTGAGGAAGCACGTGAGCCGTGCTGAGCAGATTCGCCGGTCGTTTTCATCCGTGATCACGACGTCATAGGTGGCCAAGGTTCTCCCGACTGCCAGGGGTGTGGCAGTTGCCCGCACTCGTCCGCTTCGGGCGGAGCGATGGTGCGTGCACGAGAGTTCGACTCCGACTGGGATGCGATCGGGAAAACTCGCAAGAACCGCAGCGACAGAGCCGACCGTCTCGGCCAGTGCCGCGCTAGCTCCACCGTGGAGCAGCCCCATGGGCTGCGTGTTGCCCTCGACGGGCATGCTGGCGACGACGTGATCGGGACGTGCGGACTCG
Organism: uncultured Actinomycetes bacterium; assembly: GCA_964559285.1. Classification (GTDB taxonomy): domain Bacteria; phylum Actinomycetota; class Actinomycetes; order S36-B12; family S36-B12; genus CAZLHZ01. The sequence goes on from CAZLHZ010000304.1 coordinate 1,421, forward strand.
AACACGATGCCCATCCGCTCCGCGAGGGCACCCCGCATCGTCGTGTTGAGTGTCGTCAGCACCTCATCGGGTGATGCGGACATGAGGTCTGATGAAGTCACGGCGACATCCTAGGGCGGGTCGTAGGATCAGCGTGTGCCGCTGACAGGATCCGCCCCGGGAGACCGACTTCTGCTTCTCGATGGGCATTCCCTTGCCTATCGGGCTTTCCACGCACTTCCCGTGGAGAACTTCTCCACATCAAGTGGACAGCCCACAAATGCGGTCTATGGCTTCACGTCCATGCTCATCAATGCCCTGCGTGATGAGAACCCCAGCCACATCGCAGTCGCTTTCGATGTGTCGCGGCACACGTTCCGGACGGAGCAGTACCCCGACTACAAGGCCACCAGATCCGCCACTCCATCTGAGTTCAAGGGCCAGGTGGAACTCGTCAAGGAAGTGCTCGATGCGCTTGGGATCACTCATGTGGCAGTTGAGGGATACGAGGCGGACGACATCATCGCGACACTTGTGGCTCAGGCGCGGGAGCGGGGGATGAGCACGTGGATCCTGACAGGAGACCGCGATTCATTCCAGCTGATCGATGAGACCACAACCGTGCTGTATCCACGTAAGGGTGTCTCCGATTTGGCACGCATGGATGCGGAGTCGGTTCATGAGAAGTACGGCGTCACCCCGGCGCAGTACGCCGATTTCGCGGCCCTGCGCGGTGACAGCAGCGACAACCTCCCCGGGATCCCGGGAGTCGGGGAGAAGACGGCTGCTCGGTGGATCTGTGATTTCGGATCGATCGAAGCCCTTGTCGCCCATGCAGACGAGGTCAAGGGCAAGGTGGGTGAGGCATTGAGGGAATCACTTCCCCAAGTCCTCCTCAATCGCCGGCTGACGGAACTGATGCGTGACGTTCCCCTGCCCTGCAGCATCGATGGGCTCGAGCGGTCCGTCATCGACCGCGAGCGGGTCCACGAGGTCTTCGACGCACTCCAGTTCCGAGTCCTGCGCGAACGCCTCTTCGCCATGCTGACAGAGGCACCCGGTGCCGCCGTGCCAGCGGGCCGGCAGATCGATGCTCGCGAGCTCACCTCGGGTGAGTGGGGGTCGTGGCTGGGCATCCACTCATCAGCCCTGTGCGCTCTCAGTGTTGCCGGTGGTTGGGGCAGAGGCACTGGTCATGTTGATGCTGTCAGCGTGGCCAGTGCTGACGGCTCGTGTGTCTGGTCGTCGACCGACGCCCTCTCGTCTGATGATCGTCGGGCGATCGGGGACTGGTTGGCCGACCCTGAGCGGCCCAAGGTCATGCACGATGCAAAGGGACCCCTGCTGGCACTCATGGAGGTGGGCTGGTCGCTCAACGGGCTGGCCGACGACGTCGCGCTGTCGGCATACCTTGTGGTGCCTGGCCAGCGATCCTTCGAACTGAAGGATCTGGCGGAGAGGTTCCTCAATCGTGCCGTCGACAGCGCCTCCGCGCCGTCTGGTGACCATGGTCAACTGTCGTTTGACGATGCTGTCGACGGGGCTGCTCTGGCTGCCCAGGCAGCCACGACGCTCGAGGTGTCCGGATCGCTCGGTCGCGAGGTTGAGTCACGTGGTGCTGGTCCGCTGCTGACCGAGGTGGAGCTCCCTCTTCTGCCGCTGCTCGCACGCATGGAGCGGACAGGGATCGCCGTCGACATTCCCGGGCTTCGTGACCTCTCCGCAGAGTTCGCAGAGCAGCAGGCGACAGCTGAGGCGCAGGCGCACTCTCTTGCCGGCAGACGCTTCACGCTCGGATCGCCCAAGCAGCTCCAGGAGATTCTCTTCAGCGAGCGTGGCCTGCCGAAGACCAAGCGCATCCAGACCGGCTACAC
>CAZLHZ010000305.1:0-3228 GCA_964559285.1 uncultured Actinomycetes bacterium
CGTGAGCACGCGATAGGCGGCACTCGACATCTGAGGTGAGGCCACCGAGGATCCCGAGGCGCGGGGCAGCCCCGAGAGCGCGGACCGGACGGTCGCGGTGAGTGCAGCTCGGTCGCAGCCCACGGCATCGAGCAGAGCACTGGCAATGCCCTCTCCCTGCTGCAGGAGGGAATCGAGGAGGTGCAGTGGTTCAACCTGAGGATTGCCCTGAGCCGCAGCAATGCGCACTGCCGCTCCGAGAGCATCCTGAGCCTTCGTGGTGAACGAGATATCCATCGTGGTCCTTGACTGTGTCTGTGAGGAGCGCGGCCGTCACAGGTCGCGCAGGTTTGTAACGAGTGGTGGCAGTCGCCTACGGCCGGCGGGTGCCCGGACGCCACACGACGAGCGCCTTCGAGGATCGCTCCTGGTGCAGGTCGTTGAGCGCACGCCGCAGTCGCTCCACCTCGTCCTGGAGCTCCAGCATTCGGCGTACCCCATTGAGGCTCACTCCATCCGCCGACAGCTCGGCGATTTCGGACAACCGCGCGATGTCGATCACGGAGTAGAGCCGGTTGCGGCCACCGACGCGCGCCGGTGTCACGAGGCCGAGTCGGTCGTACTGCCGCAGTGTCTGGGGATGCAGTCCGGTCAACGCGGCAGCAACAGCAATCGTGTAGACCGGCACATCATCGGGATGGGTGGCTGGCATCACGAACTCCCGGCGTGATCCTGTCCAGCGAGGGTGAGCAGTTCGCGTCGCGGGTCGTGGTCAACGGTCGCGTCGGCAAATGCCTGCAGTGCCTCGCGTGCTTCAGCACTCAGCTTCTGCGGGACTGCAACATCCACGGTGACCATGAGGTCGCCATGCGTGCCGTCCTTGCGTGCCACTCCCTTGCCGCGGACCCGGAAGACCCGACCACTGGTCGTGCCCGGTGGGATCTTGATCCGTACGGTCGCGCCCTGCGGTGTCGGAACGGTGATCTCTGCACCCAGCGCTGCCTCCGCGAACGTCACCGGTGCCGTGAGAGTGACATGGTCATCTCGTCGACCGAAGACCGGATGCGCTGTGACATGCACCGTGACATAGAGGTCGCCCGCGACTCCACCGCGCTCACCGGGAGCACCCTTGCCCTTGAGCCGGATGCGCGCTCCGTCCTTGACACCTGCCGGGATGCGCGCCGACACCGTGCGCGCGCTCATGCCGCGGCCCGAGCCATGACAGGTCGGGCAGGGATCATCAACGATGAGTCCGCGTCCTCGGCAGGCTTGGCAGGGATCCGTGAAGGCAAAACCGCCAGCATTGCGCGAGGTATGACCGGTGCCCTCGCACGTCGGGCACACCCGCGGGACAGTTCCGGTGCGTGCACCCGTGCCGCGACAGGCATCACACGCTGCCTCGCTCGCGAGACGCAGTGGGACGGTGACGCCCTCGAGTGCATCCTGGAACGACAGCGTGATCTCACTGTCAAGATCAGCGCCGCGCTTGGGTGCGCGTCCCGTGCGGCCGCCACCGCGCGAGTTGCGCGTGAAGATGTTGCCGAGCAGGTCCGAGAACCCTCCGGCATCCCCGCCGAAGAGATCCTCAAGGTTGATGTTCTGGGTGTACGCCGATCCTCCGCGCGGGAATCCGCCGGGACCGCCCGCTCCGCCCGTGGCGAAGAGGGTCCGGGCTTCGTCGTACTCCTTGCGCTTGGCATCATCCGAGAGGACGTCATAGGCCTCGGACACGAGCTTGAATCTCTCCTCGGCGCCAGCGTCACCCGGGTTCTTGTCCGGATGAAGCTCGCGGGCGAGCGAGCGGTACTTCTTCTTGATCTGGTCTGCCGTTGCATCCTTGGAGACGCCGAGCGTGGCGTAGAAGTCCTTCTCCAACCAGTCCCTGTTCATCGGCGCCTCCCTTCTGAGGTGCGGTTCGTGGTGTGTCCTGTCAGGTGTTGTCGTGGGTTACGGGGCATCCGCCACCGCGACCCGCGCAGGGCGCAGGACACGCTGGCCGAATCGGTAGCCCGGTTGGTAGACGGCATCGACGATCGGTCCGTCGAGTCCCTCACGCTCCTGGCTGCTCAGCGCCTCATGCACGGCGGGGTCGAAGACCTCTCCTGCGGCGCCGAAGCGTTCGAGGCCGAGCTTTGCGAGCGCGGCCTCCAGTGACTCGCCGACGGTCTTGAAGGCGCCGACGAGGTCACCGTGCTCACGTGCCCGGTCGATGTCGTCGAGGAGCGGGAGCAGATCGGCGAGCACGCTTCCGATGGCTGATTCGCGGGCCACCTCGCGGTCGCGCTCGACGCGACGCCGGTAGTTGGCGTACTCGGCGTGGATGCGCTGCAGATCGCCGGTGAGCTCGATGACCTTTGCCTCGATGTCACCGACCTCGACGTCCAGCAGATCTGCTGCACTCTCTGCGGCTTCCGTGTCCGCGGCCCCAGGTGAGGGAGTTGCTGACTCCCTCACCTGGTAGGTCTGCGGATCGATTCGCCGCTTGTCAGTGACGCGGACGCCCTCGTGGAACTCCTCGTCACGTCCCTCGGCTGATCCGGACTGCGTCACTTCTGCCCCGCTTCGCCCTCGTCGACGATCTCCGCATCGACGACATCGTCGTCGGCTGAACCGGAACTGTCGGCACCGGCGGAGGGGCCTGCCTGCTGGGCCTGCGCGTACATCGCAGCCCCCAGCGCCTGGCTGGCCTGAGCGACCGCGTCCGTGGCCGCCTTCATCCGGTCGATGTCATTGGACTCGATGGACTTCTTCAACTCGTCCAGCGGTCCCTCGACATTGGCCTTGGCATCGGCCGGGATCGTCGCCTCGTTGTCCTTGAGGAACTTCTCCGTCTGATAGACGAGCGCCTCGGCGGTGTTGCGGACCTCGGCCTCCTCGCGACGCTTGCGATCCTCTTCGGCGTGGGACTCAGCCTCACGCATCATGCGGTCGATCTCGTCCTTGCCGAGGGCGGATCCGCCGGTGATGGTCATCGACTGCGTCTTGCCCGTCGCCATGTCCTTCGCCGACACGTGGACGATGCCGTTCGCATCGATGTCGAAGGTCACCTCGACCTGCGGGATGCCACGAGGTGCTGGCGGCAGACCGGTCAGCTCGAACGTGCCGAGCCTCTTGTTGTAGGCCGCCATCTCGCGCTCACCCTGATAGACCTGAATGAGAACGCTCGGCTGGTTGTCCTCGGCGGTCGTGAAGATCTCGCTGCGCTTCGTCGGGATGGTCGTGTTCCGCTCGATGAGCCGGGTCATGACG
>CAZLHZ010000306.1:0-1589 GCA_964559285.1 uncultured Actinomycetes bacterium
CAAGCGCACCTCCGCGGTGGCGGCGCGTGCCCGCAAGGGACAGCCCGACGACTACGGCCTGCTCGTCCCGGTTGGCTCGCCCGGGACCTACATCGAGGGCGAGATCTGGCGGCAGCGGCTGGAATCCGCCGGGATCCGGGCGAACCTCGCGCAGACCCTCGCCGGCCCACGGGTCATGGTGTGGCCGGCGGACGAGGCGCGGGCGCGCGAGGTGCTGGCGAGGAGCTGACCACCGGGATCTCACCGGTTGCCGTGATGTCCTCAAATGACACCCGGCGGACGTCCGCACCGAGACTGGTCAGCTGGCCCACGAATCCGGCGTACCCACGATCGATGTGGTGGACCTCGTGGACGGTGGTCGTGCCCTCGGCGGCCAGCCCCGCGAGGACGAGGCCGGCCCCCGCGCGAATGTCCTTGGCCTCGACCGGCGCTCCGGTGAGTCGCTCACGTCCCTTGACCAGAGCGTGGTGGCCGTCGGTGCGGACCTCAGCACCGAGCCGGGCGAGTTCGTGGACGAAGGCGAAGCGTGCCTCGAAGAGGTTCTCCGTGATCATCGCAGCCCCCTCGGCAATGGCATTGAGGGCGATGAACTGCGGCTGCAGATCGGTGGGGAATCCCGGATAGGGCAGGGTGACGATGTCGATCGCGCGCGGACGGCGGTCCATGCGCACCCGGAAGCCGTCCTCAAGGACGTCGATCGTCGCGCCGGCAGAGTCGAGCTTGTCAAGCGCGATCTGCAGGTGCTCGGGGCGCGAGCGACGGATCGTGATGTCGCCCTGGGTGATTGCAGCCGCGACCGCCCAGGTTCCCGCGACAATGCGATCGGGGACGGTCGTGTAGTCGGCCGGGTGGAGCGCATCGACCCCCTCAATGACCAGGGTCGAGCTGCCCACACCGTTGATCGAGGCACCCATCGCCTGCAGCATCTGGCAGATATCGACGATCTCCGGCTCGCGAGCCGCGTTGTCGATGACCGTGGTGCCGCGGGCGGTGACGGAGGCCATGAGGATCGTCTCGGTGGCACCCACGCTGGGGAAGTCCAGCCACACATTCGCACCGCGCAGACCGGTGTCGGCATGGGCGAGGAGGTAGCCCCGTTCGCTGGTGACTGACGCACCGAGACGTTCCAGGCCCGACACGTGCATGTCGAGGCCGCGGGAGCCGATGTTGTCCCCGCCCGGCATCGCGACATCAGCCGCTCCGCAGCGCGCCAGAAGGGGTCCCAGAACGCAGATCGACGCGCGCATGCGGCGGACGAGGTCATAGTCCGCGCGATGGTTGAGGGTCTCGGGAACGTCGATGGACACGGTGCGGTCATCGTGATTGAGGATCACCTCGCAGCCGAGCCGGCGCAGAAGCTCGGCCATGATCGTGACGTCGAGGATCTCGGGAACGTCACGCACCGTGGTCCGCCCACGGGCGAGGAGCGCGGCCGCCATGAGTTTGAGCACGCTGTTCTTGGCCCCGGTCACGCTCACCTCGCCGGTGAGCGGCCGGCCGCCCACCACGACAAACGCCTCAGAAGCCACGCGCCGAGTGTAGGGTCACACCGTGGTGAATCTGACCCGCATTTACACGCGGACTGGCGA
>CAZLHZ010000306.1:1599-2931 GCA_964559285.1 uncultured Actinomycetes bacterium
CATGATGTCCACGTCGAGGATCCCGGGCACGTTGCGGATCGTGGACACGCCGGGCGCCAGCAGAGTGGCCGCCATCAGCTTCAGGACGGAGTTCTTCGCCCCGGCCACGGTCACCTCGCCGGCGAGCCTTCTCCCTCCCGTGACCCGCAGCACCTCCACGGCCGCATCGTACGTGCCTGCGTCCATCGCGCCGGGCAGGCCCGTGTCGCGTAGTGTCACCGCATGGTGAATCTGACGCGCATCTACACCCGCACCGGCGACGACGGCACGACCTCTCTGGGCGACATGTCGCGGACGACGAAGCGGGATCCCCGGATCGCCGCCTACGCCGACGTGGACGAGGCCAACTCCTCCATCGGGGTGGCGATTGCACTCGGCGGGCTGGACGAGGACATCGTGACCCTGCTGGTGCGCATCCAGAACGATCTGTTCGACGTAGGCGCGGACCTGTGCACCCCGGTCGTCGATGAGCCGGCGTACCCGCCGCTGCGGGTGGAGCAGTCGTACATCGATCGTCTTGAGGCCGCCTGCGACACCTACAACGGGCGGCTGGAGCCCCTGCGGTCGTTAGTCCTGCCGGGCGGGAGCCCAGGCTCAGCCCTGCTCCATGTGGCGCGCACCGTGTCCCGTCGCGCCGAGCGGTCGGTGTGGCACGCGATCGCCCTGCACGGGGACTCGATGAATCCGCTCACGGCGCACTACCTCAACCGCCTCGCGGACCTGCTCTTCATCCTCGCCCGCTGCGCGAACCTCGGCCGCGGGGGCGACGTGCTGTGGACCCCCGGGGCCAACCGCGACTGATTAGTTCAGGCCCTTGGCGATGCCAGCGGCCTGAATCCGGGTTTCGGCCCGCTTGGTGGCGGCGTACTCATCGGGATCGTCCGGTGAGCCCTTCGCCCGCTCCAGCGCCGCCTTCGCACGATCAAGGTCGATGTCCTGAGCGAGCTCGGCCACCTCGCTGATGATGCTCACGTTGTTGCTGTCGACCGAGAAGAAACCCCCGTGAGCGGCGACAACCACCTTGGTGCCGTCCGGCGTCTCGATCCTCAGCGGGCTGTCCATGAGCAGGGCGAGCACCGGCTCGTGCCCGGGCATGATGCCGATCTCCCCGTCCGGGGTCTTGGCCACCACGCTCTTGGCGACCCCGGACCAGATCCGCCGCTCGGCGGAGACGACAGCAACGTTGAGCTCAGCCATGACTGATCAGGAGCCCAGCTTCTCGGCGTTGCGCTCGACATCCTCGATGCCGCCGCACATGAAGAAGGCCTGCTCGGGGATGTGGTCGTAGACACCCTCGCAGAGCGCCTTGAACGAGGCGATGGTCTCCTCCAC
>CAZLHZ010000306.1:2941-3223 GCA_964559285.1 uncultured Actinomycetes bacterium
GCTGGCCGGTGAACGCCTCAGCGACGAACATGTTTTGCGACAGGAAGCGCTGGATGCGGCGAGCACGGCCCACGAGGATCTTGTCCTCCTCGGAGAGCTCGTCGATGCCGAGGATGGCGATGATGTCCTGGAGATCCTTGTAGCGCTGGAGGATCTCCTTGACGCGGGCCGCCACGCGGTAGTGCTCGTCACCGATGACGCGCGGGTCGAGCATGCGCGAGGTCGAGTCGAGCGGGTCCACGGCCGGGTAGATGCCCAGCTCGGAGATCGGACGGGAGAGAA
>CAZLHZ010000307.1:0-1483 GCA_964559285.1 uncultured Actinomycetes bacterium
TCTTACAATGCTTCGAGGTTTCACGGGCCAAATTTTGAATGACCTGAATCAAACAACGGCTGCCTTATGCGACCGATTCCAGAAATTTTTTGATCAAAACAAATATCCTATTTCAGTTCACCATTTTGGGTCCTTGTTTCGGTTTACCACCCCTGGTAAGTCCAGTCTACTTTATTATCAACTATTGCTCAACGGAGTTTATGTTTGGGAGGGTCGTAATTGTTTTCTTTCACCATCCCATACTCCGGATGTTTTGGAAAGGTTGGAGGAGCAGGTGATCCAATCGTGTTATGCTTTGGAGGCCCAGGGCTTGCTTAAGAAATCTGCACCATGAACCATGTTGTTCTTTTGGAAGAAGACTCGTACCGCATCGTGCGGCACGAAGGTATACCCGCTGAGGCGCTTGCCTTCTTGGATGAAATAGCTTGGGGCAGCGAAGGCGCAGTTTACGAAAACAAGAACACCAAGGAACACAGCCGCCATATACATCGCCCATTCCTTATGGCGATTCATTCAGGTGATCAAATCTTGGCAACGGCCGTTTTTTGTCATACCAAGGTTGGGATTACTGCATCTTTTCTTAATTGTTATTATGTACGGTATTTTGCCTCATCCCCCATAATCAGGGGACAGGGGCTTATCAAAAAATACGGTATTCGTGTGATGGAATTGGTCCGAGAGGACGTTCATGAACCCACCGTTTTTTTTGCCTGTGTTGAGCGTGGTAACAAACCCTCTTACAAAACAGTTCAAAGTGCAGGTTATCAGCATACTTGGACCGCTACCACCAACGGGTTCAGTCGATTTTTCCCCAGGGCCATGGAGGGGGTCGAGCAAGTGACAACCCCGACTCAACGCGAGGAAGTACTTGCTTTGTTAGGGACCCAGTACCGCGAACACGCATTGGTTCAATTTGATTCCATTTTCTTGCATGATCAGTATTACGTATTGCGTATCAAAGGTCAAATCGTCGCCGGTCTTCAATGCCATCGTGCCCATTGGGTGGTTAATCGTATGGCAGGCTGGTTGGGGAAGTTCTTACTCAAAATATTACCTCAAATCCCGTTGCTAAATCGCATTTTTAATCCAAATAAATTTGAATTTTTGGCCTTGGAGGGTATTTATGTCCGACCTGGATTCGAAAAGGAATGGGGCAGGCTTGTTGAAGATGTTTTGGTCAAAACAGGCATGCATTCCGCGATGTATTGGATGGGTGCAACTTGCCCTATTCGAGAACGAATTCAAGCGGCCGTTGACCCCGGATTATTGCATCCTTTTGTTAAGAATTCGGATATTTATGTTATGGCCTCTTTTCATGATGTAGATAAGGAAAGAATCAAACAAATTCAGACCTTGCCCTTGTACGCATCCGGGTTTGATTATGTTTAGGCGATTCTTGGAACGATGGGATATCCTGTGGCATTGGAAATCATGGCCTTGGGAACTGCTTTACTTTCCCGTTACCTTGTATGTGATTGTGGTG
>CAZLHZ010000307.1:1493-3220 GCA_964559285.1 uncultured Actinomycetes bacterium
GGTTTTATTCGCTCCGGTAATGTTTTTTACTTTGCAGCGGCGAATCCCAAATTACCCCTTGCTGGTTTTGCAGGGGAATCCAAATATGAAATTATACATAGGATTCCAAATAAATGGAAGCCTAAAACATGTTATATTACAAATCAAAACACCCTGGATGAATTAGCCCTCAAGATATCGGATTTGAACATGTCCTATCCGCTCTTTGTTAAACCCGATGTGGGAGAGGGCGGTTATTTGGCGAAGAAGGTGGACACATGGGATGACCTGAAAGTTTATCATGAAAGCCATGCTATGAACTATCTTGTACAGGATTTTGTGCAACACGACTTGGAGGTTAGTGTATTGGTGCACAAAGCGAAGGGTTCGCTCCAAATAAGCAGCATTACGGAAAGAAGCCATCTAAAATTGGTTGGAAATGGGACCTCTACCGTTCGGGATTTGTTAAATGGCCTGCCTCATATTCGCCATCGATTATCGAATATTTTATCCAAATGTCGACCCTATGCCGATTTGGTCCTACCGAATGGACAAGTTTGGGAACCGACTTCTCTGGGTAATTTGGATTATGGTTCTGCATATTATGATATAACCAACCAGACGACCCCCTTGTTTCGAAAGGTATTGGAGTCTATTAATGATCAAGTGGATTTATTTGATTATGCCCGCTATGATTTGAAAAGTGCAAGTAGACAAGATTTGTTTGACGGCAATTTTCAAATTTTGGAAATTAACGGTATCAAAGGTGAACCGATTCATATTTATGATTCTCGTTGTGGTTTTTGGAAAGGGCAACGTGAAATATTCAAACACTGGGGTTATGTCCTAACTATCAGCCAGCGTAATCAAAAACAAGGCGCCAAGGTCCCTGGATTTCGTCAGGGACTAGCCTATTTAATTCAACATCAACGAACACTGCAATTATCCTTAAAACCTCGGATATGTTAAAAAGATATTTTTTCTTCCTTGTCATAACCCTCGTTTGGAAGCCATTACACGCTCAAAATTATCAGTTTAGCAACTCGGTCCATCTTACAGGCGGAACTTTTATTTTAGGTAGCCAAGGTTTTTTGCATTTCGAAAAACTTCAAGAACGTAAGGTCCTCCATACCTTCATTCAGGGAGGATTGGGTGGGGGAAATATGGCTTTATTTTCAGGCGGTTCCACATTGATTTTTACTTTTGTGGGTCGAACGGGGTTATTGACCGGTAAAGGCAGTCACCATTTTGAAGCGAGTGTTGGCGCTTGCTTGATCAGAAATTCTGAAAATTTTATACCGGCCCCAGCCCTAAATATTGGTTATCGCTATCATCATCCGGATGCTCATCCGATCATTCGTTTTGGAATAGGTGTCCCTGAAGGCATCTATTTGGGTATTGGTTGGCGTTATTGAAGAATCATGTTTGAACCGAAGGCATTCTAGCGTTTCGATTTTTTTCTCTGCTAGGTTTTCTATTTCTCTGCTAGGTTACATTCGGTACCTCGGTGGGACGATCCGGCAACCAACGATTGAAGAATTTTTCGGCCCAGGGAATCAGGCCGATGAAGAGGGCGACCCCTCCAGCATTAAACAAAAGGTGAGCATGGGCGATGGCCCGCTCCAGGCCGGCGCCGCGACTCATCCACTCGCTGGCTTGGACCAGAGGCTCAAACAAGAGCAACCCCAAAACAATGCTCACCAAATTGAATAGGAGATGGAAGAGACCTGTCTTGAGGGCTTGACGAC
>CAZLHZ010000308.1:0-3218 GCA_964559285.1 uncultured Actinomycetes bacterium
GCGCCTGCGTGACCTCTCCCGTGCGGTGCGTCGTTCCAGTCGCACCCGCGACCTCATCGATCGCGATGCGGTGTGGGCCGCCAAGGAGCGCGCCCTGCGCCTCATCCACTCCCGCGGACTCACCCCCGGCCGTCAGGCGGAGTACGCCGCCTTCTGCGCAACCGAGGACCCAGGACTCACCGACTTCGCCACGTGGTGCGCGCTCGCGGAGAGATTCGGTCCGGCATGGCAGGACTGGCCCGAGGAGTTCCACGAGGTGACCGGCGAGGCGGTGGTTCACTTTCGCGACGAGCACCCGCGCGAGGTCGACTTCCATCGCTGGCAGCAGTGGCTGCTCGATGAGCAGTTCCGCACCGCCGCCAGCGTCGCCCGAGATGCCGGCATGCGGGTCGGTGTCATCCACGACCTCGCCGTCGGTGTGCACCCGGACGGGGCCGATGCCTGGTCCCTGCGCTCAGTTCTGGCAACCGGCGTGTCCGTCGGCTGCCCACCGGACATGTACAACCAGCAGGGACAGAACTGGTCGCAGCCACCGTGGCATCCTGGTGCGCTCCGGGATTCGGCGTACCTCCCCTTCCGCGACATGGTGCGCACGGTGCTGCGACGAGCCGGTGGGTTGCGCATCGACCATGTGCTCGGCCTCTTCCGGCTGTGGTGGGTGCCGGAGGGCTGCACGGCCGACAAGGGCGGCTATGTGCGCTATGACCACGAGGCGCTGCTCGGCATTCTCGCGCTCGAGGCCCAGCGCGCGGGTGCGCTCATCGTCGGTGAGGACCTCGGCACGGTCGAACCGTGGATTCAGGAGGTGCTCATCGAACGCGGCTTCCTCGGCACGAGCATCCTGTGGTTTGAGCGGGGGGAGGGGGGTCGGATCCTGCCGCCGGATCAGTGGCGGGAGTCGATCCTGGCCTCCGTGACGGTCCATGACCTGCCGCCAACCGCCGGCTACCTCAAGGGCGAGCATGTCCGGATCCGCGAGGAGCTCGGACTGCTGAGCGTCCCGGTTGCGCAGGAGCGGGCCGCGGCCGAGCGCGAGTGGCGGGAGTGGGAGTCCCTTCTGGTACGCCGGGGCTGGGTGGCCGGCCTGGACGCCCCCATGGCGGATCGGGTGCTCGCTCTCCATCGGGCGGTCGCAGCCTCGCCCGCGCGGATGATCGGGGTCTGGCTGCCCGACATCACGGGGGATCGGACCGCCCTCAACCAGCCCGGGACTGATCAGGAGTATCCCAACTGGCGATCCCCTCTCGGGGACGCGCAGGGCAGGCCGGTCCTCCTCGAGGATCTCGTGACCCTGCCCTTCGCGCGGGACCTCGCCGAGGCGGTCGGTGGGCGACCGCGAGCCGCCGACTAAGGTGTGGTGCCGTGAGCGACGTCATGATCTTCGTCGGCATCCCCCTCGGGGCGATCGCCCTGGTCTTCCTGGCCGTCTACGCCCCGTCGTGGACCCGCGAGGGTCGCGTGCGTGGCGGCACCCCGTTCGAGGACGCCCTGTGGATCAACCCACCGGAGGTAGGCCCGGCGCAGGGGCAGAGCCCCGCCGCGATCACCTCCGGTGAGACGACCGAGGGAGGTGGCGCACGTGGCACGTGGTGATGTCCTGGCCCCCGGGGTCCAGCGCTCGCTCGAGCAGGCGGTGGCGCGGGCCGAGAGCGCTGCGCCGGGTCTGCGCTTCAGTGTCTATGTCGGTGAGCTGCCGGAGGGTCGGGCGTCGGCTCGGGCGCGCCACGCGGACCTCCCCGATCCGGCGGCGAGCGTTCTCGTCGCTGTCGATCCGGGCGCTCGAGCCGTGGAAATCGTGACCGGGACCCGGGCCGCGAAGGTCCTTGACGATGACTCGTGCGCGTTGGCGATTCTCGCGATGACCTCGTCGTTCAGCGCTGGGAATCTTGTGGGCGGCCTGCGTGCGGGGCTGACCCTGCTCGGGGAGCACGCCCGCGTCTGAGTGCTCCGCCCGGCCAGAGTCGTTCACGGGGCTGGTTTCAGGACGGGTGGCTGAGTAACACTTTTCCACCGTGCCGTCCGGACCCTGCCCGGGGGGCCTCTGTGTGGAGGTAGCCGTGAAGGTGCTCTCGTCGGTGTCCATTCTGGCTGCTGCGGCCCTTGCTGTTGTGCCTGTCGTGGGGGTTACGGCCCCGGCCCAGGGAACGGGTCTCGTCCTCGGGTCGTTCACGAACAAGACGACGACCAACGGGCTGGTCGGCAACGATGTCCGCTCGGTGGTCGTAATCGGCACCAAGGTGTATGTCGCCACACTCCAAGGATTGAGCATCTCGACGGATGGTGGGAGCACGTTCACGAACAAGACGACGAGCGACGGGCTGGGCAACGACCATGTGTATCAGGTGTTTGTCGACGGGGACAAAGTCTATGCCGCCACCGAAGGAGGTCTGAGTATCTCGTCGGATGGTGGGAGCACGTTCACGAACAAGACGATGAGCGACGGTCTGGGCAACAACTGGGTGTGGAGCGTGTTTGCGCAAGGAACGAAGGTGTATGCCGCTACCTATCACGGCCTGGGCGTCTCGTCGGATGGTGGGAACACGTTCACGAACAAGCTCCCGATTGACGGGTTGGCGAGCGATCGGGTGTACTCGGTAATTGTGGCGGGGGACAAGGTGTATGCCGGCACCCAAGTCGGCCTGGGCATCTCGTCTGACGGTGGGAACACATTCACGAGCAAGATAACAGGCAGTGGGTGGAGCCTGTGTGTCCTCGGGGTGTCGGTGGTCGGGACGACGGTGTATGCCGCCACTGTCGATGGGTTGAGTATTTCCACGGATGATGGGGAGACGTTCACGCGCAAGACGACCGCCGACGGTCTTGGCGGGGTTCGGGTGCATGGGGTGTTGGCGGTCGGGACGACGGTGTATGCCGCTACTGAGGGGGGGTTGAGTGTCTCCATGGATGGTGGGGACACGTTCACGAACAAAACGGTGAGCGATGGGCTGGGCGACAATTGGGTGAATGGGGTGTCTGTGCAAGGGACGACGGTGTATGCCGCAACCCAATACGTAGATGACGAGGGTGGGTTGAGTATTGCCTCGTGGGAAGATCCGGCGGTGGCGGTGTCGGTGAAGGCTGCTTCTAAGTCGATCTCCTTTGGCGGTCGTGTTCCGGCGATTGGCTATACGTCGACTCCGGCGACGCTTGATTCGAGTTGGTCGACGAAGCCGTCGTGCGGCGTCTATGCGACAAGCGATACCGGGTTTGCCACGAAG
>CAZLHZ010000309.1:0-3216 GCA_964559285.1 uncultured Actinomycetes bacterium
GCACCCAACATCGTCATCCCGGTGACCGCGCATGTCGCTCTCGACAAGGGTGCCCACTGGATGGGGATTGAGGTCCGCAAGGCACCGCTCGCTGACGACTTCACCGTGGATGTGCCTGCGGTCGACAGGCTCATCGATGAGAACACCATCGCGATCGTCGGCAGCGCCGGTGACTACGGCCACGGCCTCATCGATCCGATCGAGGAACTCGGTGCCCTTGCGCTCAGCCGCGGTATCGGACTGCATGTCGATGGCTGCCTCGGCGGTTTCCTCCTGCCCTGGGCGGAGCGACTCGGCTATGACGTCCCGCACTGGGACTTCCGCGTCCCCGGTGTGACGACGATCAGCGCGGACACGCACAAGTACGGCTACGCCCTCAAGGGCACCTCGACCCTGCTCTATCGCGATCGTGAGCTGCGCGCCAGACAGTGGTTCTCCGTCACGGACTGGCCCGGCGGTCTCTATCTCTCACCGGGCTTTCAAGGCTCGCGCAGCGGCGGGCTCATCGCGTCCACATGGGCGGCGATGGTGACGATCGGCGAACCGGGATACCTCGCCCGCGCCGAGGCGATCCTGCGCACCAACGACACGATCAAGCAGGGCATCCGCGAGCACATCCCGCAGCTGAAGATCATCGGCGATCCCCTCTTCATGACCTCGTTCCGCTCTGATGAGATCGATGTCTATCTCGTCAACGATGCGCTCAAGGAGCGTGGTTGGCGGATGAACAGCCTGCACCTGCCCCCAGCGCTGCACTTCTGCATCACCGGTCCCAATGCGACCCCCGACATCGCCGAGGCCTTCCTCCATGACCTCGCAGCCGCCGTGGACTACGCGATCGATCACCGGGGCACACCCGCGAGCAGCGGTGCGATGTACGGCTTCGCGGGGACGACGGAGGGCACGGCGATGCTCACCGCCGCGATGGGTGGAGTGCTCGATGCGATGTACGCCGTGGCGCCGGAGTCGACGTGACCGGCACGCCTGCCGTCCTCGCGATCGACCTCGGCAACGGCGGACCGAAGGTCGGGATCGTTGCCCGTGATGGCACCGTGCTCGCGTGGTCGGCGCATGCCGTTCCGACGATCACCGCAGCCGACGGCAGTTCGGTGCAGGATGCCCGCCAGTGGTTCGCCGGCATCATCGCCGCGACCCAGGACTGCCTGACCCGGGCGACGGCAGCAGCCACCGCTGCAGGCGACCCACCTCCGCACATCATCGCGGTCGGCATCACCGGACAGTGGGGATCCACGGTCCCGGTCGCGGAGGACGGAGCTCCGGCCGGTGACGTTCTGCTCTGGTCCGACACACGGGGCCGCGACCTCGTCCAGCAGGTGGTCGCCGGGCCGATCACGATCGCGGGTTACGCACCGCACAAGGTGCTGCGCTGGATCCGGCGCACCGGGGGCGGTCCGTCACTGGCCGGCGCCGACCCCACGGGCCACTCCCTCGTCCTGCAGCACCTGCTCCCGCAGACCTATGCGGGCACGCGCTGGCTGCTCGAACCCGTCGACTACATCGGTCTGCTCCTCACCGGTGAGGTGGCCGCAACACCGGCATCGATGACCCTGTCGTGGCTCACCGACAACCGGCTCGGCGCAGCGCTGGCCTATGACGATGTGCTCGTACGCCGTTCCCGACGTGATCCCGACCGGCTCCCGCCCCTGCGGCCGACCGGATCGGTTCTCGGCGGTGTGCTGCCGCAGGTGGCCGCGGACCTGGGCATCTCCCCGGGAGTGCCGGTGATCTGCGGCATCCCGGATCTGCACGCGGCCGTGCTCGGCAGTGGCGCGATCGAGGACTTCGCCTCGCACCTGACGATCTCGACAACCTCGTGGCTCGGTGCCGCAGTGCCGTTCAAGAAGACCGACGTCCTGCACTCCATCGCCACCGTGCCGGGATTGAATGCAGCCCACCCCCTCGTCGCCAACAACCATGAGACCGCCGGCGTTGCGCTGGAATGGCTGCGGACGCAGGTGCTCACGGGATCGACGTACGACTCGATGCTGGAGGAAGCAGCCCGCGTGCCGGCCGGATCCGAGGGCGTGATCTTCACACCGTGGCTCGACGGCGAGCGGTCACCGGTCGAGGACAAGCGACTGCGGGCATCCTTCCTGCACATGTCCATGCGGACTCATCGCGGACATCTTGTACGCGCGGTGCTTGAAGGTGTTGCGTACAACGCGCGGTGGCTCATGGAGTACTACGAGAAGTTCCTCGGGCGATCGGTGCCCTCCCTGCGCATTCTCGGCGGAGGGGCCGAAAGCGACCTGTGGTGCACCATCCATGCCGATGTGCTGCAGCGCCGCATTGAGCGGGTGGCGGATCCGCGTGCGGCACAGCTGCGGGGTGTCGCGCTGTGGGCGCTGGTGTGTACGGGGGAGATCACCCTTGAGGACGTGCCGACTCTCGTTCCGGTTGACGCTGTCTTCGAGCCGGATCGGGGAGAGTCAGCAGCTGCCTACGACCGGTCCTATGCGCAGTTCCGTCAGCTGCATCGCGCCCTGCGCCCCCTGCATCACGCGCTCACGTGATCTGTTCCGGCACCGGCTCCGCGAGCGTGAAGTAGCTCTCCTCCTCCTGCGTGAAGTGCAGGCGGAGGATCGCGTGCAGTCCGATGAGCAGGCGCTGCAGATCGGCAATGTCTGCCGGATCCGGATCAGCATCGACCTCGTCGAGCAGCCGGGTCAGTCGACGCACCTGATGGCGGATCTCCACGTGCGTGCGCACCATCGGCGCGGTCGGATCATCACCACCGAGGGCACGTGCCACCGCGGGATAGACCTCGCGCTCCTCCGCCTCCTCATGCGGCAGGAGGACATCGGTGAGGAACTGCTCGATCTCTCGTCCCCGGTCCGCAGCCGCAGCAGGTGCAAGATCAGGAAGAGCATCAGCCGTGGCACGCAGGCGGTCAAGGCCACCGCGCAGATCACCGTGCTCGCGCAGGAAGTGCGTCGTGACATCCGCATCGTGGCCGGTGAGTCGCGGCAGCCGATCACGACCACCACCGAGGGCGCGCAGGGCGTTGGCGATCGCGAGGATGTCGATGACCTCCTGGGCGATGGCACCGGCAGTGGGTGGCAGCCAGCCGATCGCCGCCGCGACCATGCCGACCGCCGACAGGCCCATGCCGAGGACGACACTCTGCAACGCGATGCTCCGAGCTCGTCTCGCGATGAGCATCGCC
The DNA here is from genome assembly GCA_964559285.1 of uncultured Actinomycetes bacterium. GTDB lineage: Bacteria > Actinomycetota > Actinomycetes > S36-B12 > S36-B12 > CAZLHZ01. Next base: position 3,188 of record CAZLHZ010000309.1, read on the forward strand.
TCGGCCAGACGATCAAGGCGATCGACCGG
>CAZLHZ010000310.1:0-3196 GCA_964559285.1 uncultured Actinomycetes bacterium
GCGGGATTTTCCTCGACCGCGGCGAACTCGAGCGTCTCGTGGACGCCGAGGCACGGTGGGCCTCCGCTCCCCCCGCGCAGAGCGCACCGGTGCAGAGCGCACCGGCACCGGCGTACCCGCCTCAGACATATCCAGCGCAACAGCCATATCCAGCACCACACCAGGGCGGCTACCACGGTCAGCCTTACGGTCACAAGAAGCGCAAGAGCTTCTTCGAGGAGCTATTCGACTAGGTCGCGGTGCGGGCCATGACCCACACCTTGCGCAGGGGCTCGTCGATCTCCCACGTGGTGCGGTCACCGGCGTGGAGCAGTCCGACGACCCCCGGCGCGAGGTCAATGGCGGATCCATCCTCGAACCACACCCGACCGCGCCCCTGAAGAACGACGAACACCTCGTCGACCTCGACATCGGTGGACACGCCAACGGAGTGCTCCCAGATGCCGACGTTGAGTAGATCGGTGGAGCGGCGTGGCGAGCCTGCGGTCGTGACCCCCTCGGTCACCGCGCGATCAGCATCCAGCGGCGCGTGCGTCACCGGCTCGCGGTGCCCATCCATCGAGCGGGTCACCGCTACATCCGTCCCAGCCAGAAGTCGAACCAGCGCACGAAGATCAGCGCCGCGATGACGAGGTAGAGGCCGACGATAATCCAGTTGCGCAGCATGCCGACGATGTCGATCGCGCCCGCCCAGGACGCCGGAGTGCGCAGTCGACCGGACACGAGGTTGGCCACCGTCACGTAGACGAAGATCGGGATCGTCACGGTCCACACCACCATGCACCAGGGGCACAGCGCACCGATGACATAAAGGCTCTGTGACACCAGCCAGCTGATGAAGAGCAGCCCGAACACCGCCCCCGCATTGAGTCCCAGCCAGATCCACCGCGGCAGCGTGACACCGGACGCGAGCACGACCCCGAGGGTGACGACGACCGCGAATCCCGTGAGGCCAATGAAGGGGTTGGGAAATCCGAATAGCGCCGCCTGCTTCGTCACGATGACCGATCCGCAGGAGAACACCGGATTGATGTCGCACGACGGCTGGTAGTTCGGATCCGCAAGGATCGCCAGCTTCTCCATCGTGAGCACGAACGACGCGATGATCCCGATCACACCGCCGACGATGAGGACCCACGGGGTCACCTTCGCGATGCGCCGGGCGTGCCGCTCGCTCGCGGGCAGGTCCAGATCGGCGTCGGAATCAGTGGTCGCCAGGGTCGCGTCAGCCATGAGTTGAGGGTACGCCGTGACCCGGCGCGAACCGTCCTCGGCCGCAGGTCGGCTCGGGCGACCTCGGGTAGCCTCATTCCATGACCACTCCCGAGGCCACCGGCGACGACCGGCACCCCCTCAACATCCTCATTGGCGGGCCGCGGGGGCTGATCGAGTCAGTGGCCCCGCCACTGCTGTTCGTGGCCACCTTCCTCATCTTCGGCCTGACCGCGGCGATTCTCGTCGTCATGGCCACGGCCGGTCTGCTGGCGATCCTGCGGCTACGTCGCCGTGAGATGCCGATCCGGATCGTGAGCATCGTCCTGGGCATCTCGATCGCCGCGACCGTGGCCGCCACGACCGGGCGGGCGGCGGACTACTTCTGGGTGGCAGTGCTGAGCAATATCGCCTCCGGGCTGGCCTTCGCGATCTCAGTCTTCGTGCGCTGGCCGCTGCTCGGCATGATCGTCGGCCCGCTGCTGGGCACCGGCATGCGCTGGCGCAAGGACCCCGACCTGCTGCGCGCCTACAGCCGCGCCACCTGGCTGTGGGTCCTGCTCTGCGCGGTGCGCGCCGTCGTGCGGGTGCCGTTCATCCAGCAGGGCAACCTCGCCGTGCTGGGTTTCGTCCTGCCCTTCATCTTCTACGGCCTCGTGATCGCCGTTGTCTTCGCCTCCTGGTGGGTGATCAAGCGCACCCTGCCGGCCGACCATCCGGGCATCCGTCATCCGCGCGGTGCGGGTGCGCAGGCCGTTGCCTCACCGGCAGTGGCGACGGGCGGACCCGCGGACACGACCGGGTCGACGAACTCAGGTGACAATCCGCATCCACCGACCGGCTAAGTCCGGCCCCCGATCGCCGGGGACATCCGGGTCGGTGGGCAGGAACACCGCCTGTCCGGCGAGAACGCGGGCCGCGGACCACGCGCAGGCGAGCGCGTCGAGGTGGTCATCGCCGCGGGGCAGATCCGCGACCGGCAGCCTGTCAATCGTCTGCGCCAGGAGATGGACCCGCTGGGCGCGCCCGGAGGCGGTGCGTTTCGTCGCGGCAATCGGCGTACCCGCGTGAAGGGAGGCGAACGCGAGTTCCGGATGGCACTCGTGCACGCGTGGATCAGTGCCGACCGCATCGGCCTCGGCGATCTTGCCGAGGATGTGCCAGGCCTGCTTGGACAGGGCGCGGCCGCACACGTCGCGTGAGGCTGTACAGGCGGCGGGGTAGTCGTCGATGTGCGCGAGGGTGGCGCGTACCGGTGCGGCGAAGACGCGCGACCCGTGCGGACGCAGCAGGCGTCGGGCCTGCACATCGCAGGCACGCGTGCCGCTCGGGCCGGGCAGTCCGATTGGGATGTCGATGCAGATCGCCGCGAGGGCGGGGTCGGTGATGAGGTCGGCCAGACGCGTCACGACATCGACGGAGTGGAACCGCAGCAGCGGGCGGGTGGTCGTGCCGCCCCGCGCCCCAGCCGTCGCGTCGATCAGCTCGAGGCGGGCCACCGCCCAGCCGCCCCGGCACCCGTCGATTCCCGCAATGAGCGTCACGGTGCCAGACTGCCAGCCATGCCCGAAGGCCACGTCGTCCACCGCCAGGCGCGCCACCTGGGGCGGGTGATGAAGGGTCATCCGGTCGAGGTAGCCAGCCCGCAGGGTCGATTCGCAGCCGGGGCAGCAACCCTGGACGGTGCGGTGCTTGGGCGCGCCGATGCCTACGGCAAGCATCTCCTGCTGTCCTTCGGCCCGGCCGGCACCCTGCACGTCCACCTCGGGCTCTACGGCAAGTGGACGTTCGGCACGGGCATTCCCCCCGAGCCCGTCGGCCAGGTCCGGCTGCGGCTGACGACGGCATCGGCGTACGCCGATCTGAGGGGTCCAACCGCATGCGAGGTGCTCGATCGCGACGAGGTGTCGGCGCTGGTGTCGCGCATCGGACCGGATCCGATCCGACGCGATGCGGACTCGGAGCGCGCGTGGGCCCGGGTGGA
>CAZLHZ010000311.1:0-1273 GCA_964559285.1 uncultured Actinomycetes bacterium
CGATTCCTCATCATGCGTTCCGGTGGCGGGTCGATGACCTCGCAGGTGGCGAAGATGTCACCGACTCATACGGTGCTGTCCGGCCCAGCAGGAGGTGTCATCGGGGCGAGCTATCTGGCGACGGCATTGGATCGCCCCTACGTCCTCACGGTTGACATTGGCGGCACCTCACTGGATGCCTGCGTCATTGAGTCTGGCGTCGCCGCCGTGTCACACCAGACCGAGCTCGAGCACTTCCCGATGCTCATGCCCTCCTTCGACATTCGCACGATTGGCGCGGGCGGTGGATCGATTGCGTGGATGGATGCGGGCCTGCTCAAAGTGGGACCGCGCAGTGCCGGAGCTGTTCCCGGGCCAGTCTGCTACGGACGCGGTGGCACCCTGCCGACGGTGACCGATGCGGCGGTCGTGCTCGGCTATGTCAATCCGGCACGCTTCATGGCCGGTGAGATGCCGCTGCCGGCAGATGCCGTGGCTGCTGCTGAGACGGCACTAGCGGAGCATGTTGCAGCACCCTTGGGAGTTGATCCGGTGGCAGCGGCTGCAGGGATGATGGACGTCATGCTGGCCAAGACGGTGGGTGCGGTGCGCCAGATCACCGTCGAGCGCGGCCACGATCCACGCCTCTTCTCACTCCTGGCCTTCGGTGGTGCGGGTCCGCTGATCTCACCGCTGCTGGCGCTTGAGATGGGCATGGCCGAGGTCATCGTCCCCTTCGCGCCATCCGGCTTCTCTGCATGGGGAATGCTCTGCGCCGATATCGTCCACGATCGATCGCGCACCGTCATGGCGGAGCTCGAGGAGATCGACACACTGGAGCTCGAGATGATTCTCGACACTCTCGCCGCTGAAGCACGCAGTGCCCTCGGCGAGCAGGGTGTGGAAGCGTCCGAGATGGCCGAGCAGCGACACCTCGACCTGCGCTACACCGGGCAGGAGCACACGCTGAGCGTGCCGGTCGAGACAGTGCTGGATAAGGCGCGACTGCGCGAGGGGTTCAATGCCGTCCATCGAGCGCGCTATGGACACGCGATGGACAACCCGGTGCAGGTGCTCACCGCACGAGTCCGCGGGATCGGTCGCACGACTCCACCGGTCCTTCCCAGCCTGGCCGCTGCCGCGACCGATGTCTCACGGGCCATGCTCGAGCCCCGACCCGCATTCGACTTCGGGACCCGGCAGATGCGCACGTTCACCGTGGTGGACCGCGCTCGGCTGGCTCCAGGCGATCGTCTCACCGGACGCGGTGACCACGCCCTTGATGGCGCCGTCG
>CAZLHZ010000311.1:1283-3163 GCA_964559285.1 uncultured Actinomycetes bacterium
GTCTCACCGGACGCGGGCTCATTGACGAGGGCACATCGACCACGGTGGTCCACAGTGGGCAGGTGGTCACGGTCGACGTCCACGGCTACCTGCTCGTCACTCGAGAGGAGGGCACGTCATGACTCTCGATGGAGCCACCGTGGAGGTGGTGCGAAGCTACCTTGCAGCAGCAGCCGAGGAGATGCGCACCACTCTCATCCGTACCGCCTTCAATCCCGTCATCTATGAGGTGCTCGACTTCGGCCTGTCCATCTACGACGAGGATGCCCGGCTCATCGCGGAGGCGCCCGGGCTCACCTTCTTCCTCGGCGCGAACGACTTCTCGATCGTCAAGGGGATCGAGTACGTCGGCCGGGACAGCATTCATCCCGGCGATGTCATCCTGCTCAACTACCCCTACTGGAATGCCGCCCATTCCTACGATGCGACGCTCTTCTCGGCCGTGCACATGCCTGATGGCACGCACGTGGGATATGTCTGCGTGCGGGCGCACTGGATGGACCTCGGTGCCAAGGATCCGGGGTATGTCCTCGACTCCACCGACGTCCACCAGGAGGGTCTGCTGTTCCCCGGGACGAAGGTGTTCTCCCGCGGTGAGCCGGTGGAGCCCATCCTTGAGCTCATCCGCTTCAACTCGCGAATGCCAGATCTGGTGATCGGGGACCTCAATGCCCAGGTTTCCGCCCTTCGCACCGGGGAGCGTCGCCTCGTCGAGATCATCGAGAAGTTCGGCAAGCTGGTCGTTGACGAGTCCATCGCGGTCGTGCGTCATCAGAGCGCGCAGCGCACTCGCGAACGACTGCTCGCACTCCCGCAGGGCACGTGGACGGCCTCGGACATCCTCGACGATGACGGCATCACCGACGACCCCATTCACATGCAGGTCACCGTCACCATTGCGGACGGCACGATGCCCGTCGACTTCGACGGATCAGCTCCGGCCGCAGCAGGTCCGGTGAATATGCCCTTCGGTGCGACCGTCGCCATGTGCAAGGTGGTGCTCAAGGCGCTCACCTCGCCGGATGAGCCGAGCAATGCGGGCACCACCGAGCCGCTCATCGTCAAGGCCGAACCCGGCACGCTCTTCCACGCGGTCTATCCGGCACCGACCTTCACCCTGTGGACGGGGATCGTCGCCCTGGAACTGGTCTACAAGGCCCTCGCCATGGGGATGCCGGATCGACTCAGCGCCTCCTCCGGTGGAGACGTCCCAGGCTTCATGAATCTCGGCACCCATCCGGAGACCGGGCGATTCTTCGCCATCAGCAACAATGACCCGGTCGGCTGGGGTGGCACCCCGCACCATGACGGACTCGATGCCACCATCCATCTCTCGGAGAGCACCGTCCGCAGCACTCCCATCGAGGTGCTCGAGTCGGCGAGTGTCATGCGCTTCGAGCGCGTCGAGATGCGCACCGACTCCGGTGGCGCCGGTCGATATCGCGGTGGGGTCGGCATCCGTCGCGATATCCGGTTCACCGCCACCAGTGAGCTGCTCGCGGTCGTGAAGAAGACCCGCTCCGCACCGTGGGCTCTCGAGGGCGGTCACCAGCCTGATCCCACCCAGGTCATCGCGTACGCCGACTCCGATGGTGCGCGCCCGGTCTCCACGACGCGGCTGCCCGTGACCGAGGGTGACCTGGTGCGCCTGCTCACTGCGGGGGGTGGTGGTCACGGTGATCCACATGAGCGGGACCGCGACCTCATCACCCGCGATCTTCTGGAGGGCTACATCAGCGAGCGGGCGGCGCGTGACATCTACGGATGGCAGCCGGGAGTGTCCGACTCCGATGGGTGATCTTGGTCAGGCGCGCACCGGATCGGTCGTGCTCACCCATGCCCGAATTCTCGATGTCAATGCGGGAACCGTCACCCGCGGG
>CAZLHZ010000312.1:0-1578 GCA_964559285.1 uncultured Actinomycetes bacterium
GCGACGTGGTTCGACAACGGGTGGCTGGATCAGCGACCGCTGGGGCGGCGACGACTCGTGCAGCTCGGAGCCGGCATCGAGCTTGCCGGCGCGCAGCAGCTCGACCGGCAGCCGCCATGGAGCCTGCGCGTGACGAGCGGAGCCTTCGAGGAGGGAATTCTGGCGAATGCATTCGCTGAGCCCCTGACCTTCCTGTGCACCGGCGCCCCTCGCACGGATGCGCTGCTGGCTCCCGATGCAGCCGAGCGACGTGCCACTCTGCGAGCGGCGTGGGGTGTGGACGATCGCATCGTCGTGCTCTACGCACCGATCCTGCGCAGCGGCGAGGTGTCACGGGCCTATCGCCACCCGGACCTGCATCGTCTCGCAAATGAACTCGGCCCGACCTGGTTCTGGCTGCTCCGCGAGCATGATGACGACGCCACCGGGCGACGCACGATGGGGACACCGGACGATCTGCGCTGGTTCAGCGCCAATGCCAACTGGCGGATCGATGTAGCTGATCATCTGCTCGCAGCCGACGTGCTGGTGACGGACTACTCCGCATGGGCGATCGACGCGGCTCTGGCCGGAACGGCTGTGGTCCACTGGGTGCCCGATCTGGCCGACCTCGAGGCTGCTGCATCCCCACCCGCACTGCGATTGCATCAGGATCGCTTCGGACCGGTCGCGATGGATGATGCTGAACTCATCGCGGCACTGCGCGTGGCAGGGGACCCTGCCACACGCGCGCCAGCGGTGGAGATGGCTGCCGCTCTGGCACGCAGGCTGGCTCCTGCGGACACCGGCCACGCGACCGACCGACTTCTCGATGAGCTCGGATTCTGACCGATGGACTTAAGCGAGGTGGCGTCACCGCGGTGGCTGGCCGACCGCGGAATTCTCCTTCATGTCGGACCACCCAAGACGGGGACGACCGCTCTGCAGACAGCTCTGGCCGCCGCCGCGCCGGAACTGGCTGCGATCGGCGTGACCTACCCCGTCACGTTGCCCACCACGCAGCATGGACGCGCTGCAGCCGCACTCCTTGAGCGCAAACTCGCGGGCTCGACCCAGGTGCAGCCGATGGAGAGTTGGACGCGACTTGTCCGCCGTGCCGATCGGCGCAGCGACCGCATGGTCATCAGTAGTGAACTGTTCGCTGATCTCCAGCCTCACCACATTGCCAAGGTCGTGGAAGATCTCGATCACCGGCATCTGCAGGTGCTCATCACGCTGCGACCCCTCGAAGCGGTTCTGTCGAGCACCTGGCAGCAGGACATCAAGGGCAACCGCGCGCAGGAGTTCGACCGCTGGCTGCACGATCGCCTTGATGATCCGGGTGCGGGTCCGTTCTGGCTCCGGCATGCGCATGACCTGCTCGTGGATCGGTGGGTGAACGCCCTCGGTGCAGACCGAGTCTGTGTTCTCCTCGTCGACTCGAGCCGCCCGAAGTCCCTGCTGCACGACGCCGAAGACCTCATCGGGATTCCGCGCGGCATGCTCGTCCCGACGGCGGCCAATCGCTCGATGTCCCTGCCCGAGGCCGAACTCCTCGTGCACTTCACCGCGCGTCACGGCAGCGAGCGGGACCCGGAG
>CAZLHZ010000312.1:1588-3124 GCA_964559285.1 uncultured Actinomycetes bacterium
GCGACTCATTCGCCTCGGTGGATTCCGGGCGATGGTCGAGAACCGGACTCCGGCAGCCGATGCGCCCCGCATCATCACGCCCGCCTGGGCCGTACGCCGTGCCCGGGAGATCTACGCACCGATCGCCGACCGCGTGCTGGGCAGCGGCGTTCACATCATCGGCGACCCGATGCTGCTCAAGCCGACCACCGAGCCGGTGGAGACGACCGATGCAGAGCACCCAGAGGCGATGCGTCAGGTGCCGATCGATGCGGCGGTAGAGCTCGCCCTCGGCATTTATCGCGCTGCGGAGCGTGAGCTCCGTGTCGGCCAGGACGGCTAGTCGAACCCTTCGCCCTTCCTTCAGGTTGTCTGGCGAGTAGCCTACTCACGCACCGTGGTGTGTCCGAATTGGCACTCTCTGGAGGGGAGCGGAAATGAAGGCTCACCATGATCTGGCCTCACCGCATCGAGTGTGGCACGTGCTGACCAGTCTTGGTTGCGGGCTGATCCTTGGCCTCGGCGTGCCAGACGCGGCGCTGGCCACAACGCCCCGAATTCCTGACGCCCCGACCAGGCTTGTGGCAACCAACGCGACCACGTCGACGATTGACCTGACGTGGACGGCACCGCAGCGTGACGGTGGAAGTGCGATCACGAACTACGTTGTGGAATACCTGCAAGCAGGGATGACAGCGTGGTCGACCGTGAGCCACGCGACGTCACCGAACACGACTCTCACGGTGACCGGACTCGCGGATGGAACTCTGTTCCGGTTCCGGGTCGCGGCAGTGAACACAGCGGGCACCGGGCCGTGGAATGTCGCCGCCTCAACCATTGCTGTGGGAGAGGAACACTCCTGCGCCGTAATGGCGGATGCATCGGCAACGTGTTGGGGAAGTAACTCCTTGGGCGCAGTGGGGAACGAGTCGCAGGAGGTGCGGGAGTTGCCATCGGCTGTGACCGATCTCGATGGATCCAGACCTGATCGTGAGGTCGTGGCCGTGGATGCGGGGAGCCATCACTCGTGTGCGGTCCTGGTTAATGGGTCGGTGTCGTGTTGGGGACAAAACGGAGGTGGGCAAATCGGAGACGGAACCTTTGGCATTGCAGTTGTGCCGACGTCAGTGATCGGTATCGATGGGTCAACACCGCAGATGACTGCTGTGTCGTTGTCGCTTGGTGACGGTCATTCCTGCGCTGTGACGTCTGTCGGTGGCGCGAAATGTTGGGGGGCGAACGACTCTGGCGAACTTGGTGTTGGATCCACTGAGCCCGAGCCGGGTGCGAACGATGTGGTGGGCCTTGCCGGATCGCCCGCGAGCTCGTCAGTGGCGTCGCTTTCTGCAGGGCGAAGTCACACCTGTGCAGTGCTCGCCGACCACGCGGCGATGTGCTGGGGAGAGAACACTTCTGGCCAGTTGGGGGATGGCAGCGATGTCAATAGCTCGGTCCCGATTGCGGTGACAGACTCGACTGGGTCCACAATCTCGGCAACCTCAATTGCGGCAGGTTCTCAACACTCCTGTGCCATCCTTCTGACAGGAGGGGTGAGTT
>CAZLHZ010000313.1:0-3114 GCA_964559285.1 uncultured Actinomycetes bacterium
CACCGCCTCAGCGACAACGGGACCGTAGGTCTCCGTGAGCCGCGAGGCGAACGCGAGCGTCCGCTCGAACGAACCGTCGAGGGTGAGCCTGGAGGCCGCGAGGAAGAGCTCGAGCTTGCCGGCGTACCGGTCGTAGAGGTAGCCCGGCGTCGCCCCCGAACCCCGGCAGATTCTGGCGATGGATGCATGCCGGTAACCCCGTTCGCCAATGACGTCAAGGGTGGCCGCGAGAACTCGGTCATGGCGTGCGTCGCCGGTGTCCACGAACACCTGACGGAGGTGGTCCGCGGAGTCATCGGGCAATCTGCGGCCCGCTGTCGGGCTGCACACGGCGGTCGCCCAGTCCGGCAGGGTGAGATCGAGTTCCAGATTCGGCACGCGTTTGCGAGAGGACGTGAGGGACAGGCCAAGGCCGAGCGCCAGAGCCGTGGCTACCTGCGCGGCCGCGACTCCCCCGATGGCGAGGGCCGCGTCGACCTTGGCCCGGGCGGCCTCGCGGATGGTCGCGAGGCCGGACTCGACCTGCGCCGCCTGGACGAGCTCGAGGCAGGCGCGCAGGTCGTCGTCATCGGGTCGCGCCCATCGCTCTAGGGCGGCTCGCAGCTCCTCAGCGGAGGACAGCGAGGAGGCGACATCGGTCACGGCCGAGGCGAACCGCTCCCCCAGGCGCCCCTGCCACAGGGATGCAGCCAGATCGGTGAGAGTGGGAAACCTCGTGTAGAACGCACCGGAGGTCAGCCCCGCCCGCTCGCTCACGCCCACGACGTTGACGGCATCCCACCCGGTCTCGGCAATGGCGGCGACAGCAGCTGACTCCAGGGCACTGTCATTCGCGGTCGCATGACGCGGGCGGGCGCGCGAGTAACTCGTCATGGCCCCTCTCCCGTGGTCGACACCATTATGGCGAGACCCCTCCAGACCCGCAGTCCACATCGAGCCAAACGCCGAGCCGGACACCGGTGACCCGGCGTCGGACACCTTGACCCAGTCCGGGTCGGTCCCTATTGTGCATCCCATTCTGTTAAGAATGTTATTGATTCTCACCACTTTGGAGGGTTGATGTCTTCCAGTGCGATCCCGCGACCTCGGCGGAGGTCCTCAGTGACACCCGATCGCAGTGGCCCCACCCGGCGCCATCGCGCGGCAGGGGCCGCGCTGTTGGCACTTGGCGGCTTGGCCTCGTCCTACCTGCAGGTCCTGCGCAGTCCCAGTGCGTACGCCAGCGCCTGCACGGCCGTGACCAACGAGGCGACCCTCATCACGGCTCTCAACGGGCTCGTGGCGGGGACGTGCACGGATGTCTCCATCACCTCTGGGGCCACCATCACCCTGACCGGAACCCTGCCCACGGTCGACATCTCTGCTCTCGGAGCCGGGTCCTGGAGCATCAACGGCAACGGTGCCACTCTCAACGGGGCTGACGCCCATCCCGGCATCTACATCTACCTCGCCGCCAATCAGACGATGACCGTCAGCAATGTCACCTTCAAGGACATGAAGGCCACCGATGGCACCAACGGAGGCTCCATCCGGGCACGTGCCTACACTCCCGCCTCCACCGCCAAGCTCGTCGTCGATGGGGTCGAGTTCAACTCAAGCTATGTCAACGGCGAGGGAGGCGCTCTCTACACCCGTGCCATCGCCCTCGACCTGAAGAACTCAGACTTCTACTCGAACTACTCCAACGATGACGGCGGCGCCCTCTACGGCAGCCAGATGTATGACACCACCATCGACAACGTCAACTTCGGGTCTGAAACGACAGACGGTTTGGGGAATTCGTCTGCCTCGGATGGCGGCGCCATGAAGTTGGAGGCCAAGAACACGGGCGTGTCGCTCAAGATCTACGACACGGTGTTCGCTGACAACTTCTCCAGCGTTGGAGGCAGCGGATACGGCGGTGCGGGCTACATCTACGGATGGGGTGACACCGGTGCCCCCAGTTTCAGCCCCGGAATCCTGATCCAGGACACCAAGGTCCTCAGCAACACGTCGGATTACGGCGGTGGCTTCAAGATCAACGACTCCACAGTTCAGATCACGGACTCGACCTTCGACCACAACGCGGGCACCGACGGCTACGGCGGAGGCGCGCTCTACCTCGACGGGGTCGTCCTGCACGTCAGCGGCTCAACCTTCTCCTACAACGACATGGACGGCGGCCACGGGGGTGCCATCTTCTTCGAGGGAGCAGAGGACAAGACCGTCATCTCGGACAGCACCTTCTCTAACAACACGGCCGATCGCGACGGTGGCGCCGTCTACACGAGGGACTATCCGGTCTACATCTACGACTCGATCTTCGAGGACAACTCGACCTCCGGTGCGCCTCGCTCCGGAGGGGGCCTCTTTGCAAGCGATGGAGCCGTGATCGACGGGTCGTCCTTCATTGGCAACGTCGCGGGCAAGAGCGGAGGTGGAATTGCCGTGACCTCGGCGGGTGCCGACCTGGTGATGACGGATTCATCGGTCTACAACAACAGCGTGACCAACGCAGCCGGGGTCGGCGGCGGAGGCATCTTCGTTGCCGATGCGGCGACGCTGACGAACGTCTTCATCGGAGACAACGACGCGGCGACCGGTGCAGGCGGTCTGCAGGTCAATGGTGCCCTGTCCCTGACCTTCTCCACCCTCGCTGACAACGAGTCCGGCGCACCCGGAGCACCAGGAAACCTGTCGCTGCCGACCGGCTCTGCCGCAGCAACAATGACCGGGGTCGCCCTGACCTCAACCGGCGATCCGAACTGCTCGTTTGCCGGATGGTCTGGAACTCTGACGGATAGCTATTCGATCAGCAGTGACGCAAGTTGTGGACTCGCCGGGACCGGCAGTCAGAATTCCACAACAATCGCGTTGAATGCCTACGCCGATGACGGCTCAGGCACAGCCGGCACCGGATCCCGGGTGCCACCTCTGACAAGCGTGCTGGTCACAGGTGCACCTTCCAGTGACCTGGCAACAGGAGTGACCGCGGATCAGGTCGGGGCAACGCGCGGACCGACCTGGGATATCGGGTCACGAATGCACGTTTCACCGCCCACCTTCACAGCCGACAGTCCTCCAACGAGCGCGACCGTGGGGACGGCGTATTCGTACACGTTCGCGGCGTCGGGG
>CAZLHZ010000314.1:0-3106 GCA_964559285.1 uncultured Actinomycetes bacterium
CCCACCCCCACCGGCCCCACCCCCACCGGCACCGCCCCCACCGGCAGCCTGCGCGTCCTGCACCACCGCGTCCACAGTGCCGGATCGAGCGTCCACGAGGTCACCGACCCGGACCACCGCGCGGTCGGAGCCTTCGTCGTCGCCACCACCGACCTCGCCGCCGCCGCAGATGCCTGGACGGAGCTCGCCGACACCATCGACTCCCGCGGGTGGGCCGCTCCCGACCCGGTGGACCTGGCCACCGTGGCCCTCATCCGCTCCGGGATCCCGACCGCGTGCGTCACCATCCCCGACGTCCCCTGGGGCCGCTCGACCGACCCCGACGAGCAGGACCGACTGCACCGGCGGATCGGCGAGGTCGACGCCCGGCGCCTCGCCGGGCTCCTGGCCAACCGACCCGATGACGGGTTCTACTCCACCCTCGTCCTGCGCCGCCTCTCCAAGCCGCTCACGGCCGGGTTCATCCGGCTGCGGGTGCCGCCCAACGCGATCACCCTCGGATCCCTCGCGATCGGGCTGCTCGCCGCCGGCAGCTTCGCCCTCGGCCACCTCTGGTCCCTCATCGTCGGTGCCGTCCTGCTCCAGGTGAGCCTCGTCGTCGACTGCTGCGACGGCGAGGTCGCCCGCGCGACCCACCGCATGTCACCGGTCGGGGCGTGGCTCGATGCCTCCACCGACCGGGTCAAGGAGTTCGCGGCCTACGCCGGACTGGCGATCGGGGCGACGACGAACCTGTGGCCGCTGGCCGCCCTCCTCATCGTCGTGCAGACCTTCCGGCACATGGGTGACTACGACTTCTCGCGCATCCAGCGGATGCGCGAGGGGCTGGTGACCCCCGTGCCCCTCGACCAGCCGGGGGATGGGCACCGCCCGACGACGTCCGCGCTGCTGCGCGCCTCTGGCCGCTTGCGCTCCCGGCCCGCCCTCATGTGGGCCAAGCGGGTGGCCCACATGCCGATCGGTGAGCGGTGGCTGTGGCTCAGCGCGGCGGCCGCGATCGGCGGCGCCGCGTGGGCGCTGGGCGGCCTGCTCGCCCTCACCCTCCTCGCCCTCGTCTACGTCACTGCCGGACGTCTCCTGCGCACCCGCACCTGGCGCGGTCCGGTCGCGCCCGCCGGTGCGCTCCTGCTGGCACGGCAGCTCGACTCGGTGATCCTCGGGTCCGGCGTACGCCGACCCCGTCTCGTCACGCTCCTCGCCGCACCCATCGGCTGGGCCGTCCCGCCCGTGCTGCGCCTGCTCGAGATGGGTCTGGTCCTCGTGCTCGTCCTCGTGAGCGCACCGGGAGCCATCGTGGCCGGGTTCGCGTGGCTGTTCATCGTCGCGTTCCACCACTACGACGCGCTCTATCGCTCACTGCAGGACCGCGGGATGCCCGGCTGGATCATCCGCGCCTCCGCCGGCTGGGAGGGCCGGTCCCTGCTGGTGATCGTGCTCGCCGCGCTCGGGATCATGGCCCCCGGGCTCGGCATCGCGGCCGTGCCCCTGGCCGTCGTCGTGGTCGTCCTCGCGTCGATCCAGTGGCTCATCGAGGTGAGGAGGCACCGTGGCTGATCTGCCGTCGATCGCCGATCTGCGGGCGGTGGCCCAGCCTCCGGAGGTCCGGGGTCGGCGTACCTCCGAGCACTGGGTCGCCGATGTCTATCTGCGCCGGATCTCGCCCCACCTCACCCGGCAGCTGCTGCGCACACCCCTGACACCGAACGGCGTCACGGGTCTCATGATCGCCACCGGCATGTCGATCTCGCTGGCCCTGCTCGTGCCCGGTCTGCCCGGGGCGATCCTCGCCGTGCTCCTCGGTCAGATGCAGATGCTGTGGGACTGCTGCGACGGAGAACTCGCGCGGTGGCGGCAGCGCTTCAGTCCAGCGGGCGTGTTCCTCGACAAGGTCGGGCACTACGCGACCGAGGGCCTCATCCCGATCGCGCTCGGACTGCGTGCCTCCGGCTGGCCCGGCGAGCCGCTGCAGCCGACCTGGTGGCTGGTGCTCGGTGCGATGCTCTCCGCGCTCATCCTCTTCAACAAGGCGCTCAACGACATGGTCCACGTCTCGCGGGCGTTCGCCGGGCTGCCGCGCATGGACGAGAGCGCGCAGACCAGTGCCCCACGTCGCGGGCTCGTGCGCACCCTGCGTCGTGCGGTGCGCGTGTTCCCGTTCCAGCGGGCGTATCACTCGGTCGAGCTCACCCTGCTCGCCCTGGTGGCAGCAGTCGTTGATGCGATCGCTGGTGGACTCATCGGCACGCAGGTGCTCGTCGTCGCTCTCGCTGCGTTCGGTGTGATGACCGTCATCGGTCACACCGCGGCGATCCTCGCCTCGAGTCGCCTGCGCGCGATTGATCTGTCGACGGAGTCGCCTGACCCGTCGCGCGACTCGTCGACCGAGCCGTCGACCGAGCCGTCGACATCGTCCACGGACCCGGGAGCCGCATGACCCCCGTCATCGGGTGCGTCGTCCTCACCCAGGGCACGCGTCCCGACGACCTCGCGCGCGGCCTGGCCTCGCTTCTCGCACAGCGCGATGTCACCTGCGACATCGTCGTCGTCGGCAACGGCTGGCAGCCGAGCGATCTGCCCGCGGGGGTGCGCGGCCTCGCCTTGCCCGACAACATCGGCATCCCGGCCGGACGCAATGCCGGCGTCCCACTCGTGGCGGGCGATCTGCTGTTCTTCCTCGACGACGATGCGAGCCTGCCTGATCCGCAGTTCCTCGCCGAGCTCGCCCGTCGCTTCGAGCACGACCCGACACTCGGCCTCGTCCAGCCGCGGGTCGTGGATCCGACCGGTCTGCCCGCACCGCGTCGCTGGGTGCCGCGACTGCGCGTCGGCGATCCGGCACGCCCCGGACCCGCGATGGCCCTGTGGGAGGGCGCGGTCATGATCCGGCGTACCGCCTTCGACTGGGCGGGCGGCTGGCCTGATGCGTTCTTCTACGCCCACGAGGGCATCGACCTGGCCTGGCGCGTCTGGGATGGCGGCTGGGTGACGTGGTACGCCGGTGACCTCGTCGCCCATCACCCGGCCATCCAGCCGACCCGGCACGCGGAGTTCTATCGACTCAATGCGCGCAATCGCGGGTGGCTGGCCCGGCGCAATCTGCGCCTGC
>CAZLHZ010000315.1:0-3094 GCA_964559285.1 uncultured Actinomycetes bacterium
CCGATCCTGCTGGTCCAGTTGACCGGTAGTGACGCTGACTGGGCACAGTGGATCTCGGCGAATCTCGGCCAGGGAACGGGCGTGTGGTACGCCTCGCTCTACTTCCTCATGATCATCTTCTTCTGCTACTTCTACGTCTCGATCACGTTCAACCCGACCGAGGTTGCCGACAACATGAAGAAGTACGGCGGCTTCATCCCCGGCATTCGAGCAGGGAAGCCCACCGCGGACTACCTCAACTATGTGCTCACCCGACTCACGGCGCCCGGGTCGATCTATCTCGGCGTCATCGCAGTGCTCCCGCTGATCGCCTTCACGATCCTGGGAGTTGAGGATCGCTTCGTCTTCGGCGGCACCAGCCTGCTCATCATGGTCGGTGTGGGCCTGGACACCGTCAAGCAGATCGAGTCACAACTGCAGCAGCGCAACTACGAAGGATTCCTCCGCTAGGCATGACTCGATTCAAGGGGCAGTAATGCGCATCGTCCTCATGGGACCGCCCGGGGCCGGCAAAGGCACTCAGGCTGTCGTCGTGGCGGGTCATCTCGGGATTGCGCATGTGTCCACGGGGGACATCTTTCGCGCCAATGTCGCAGCGGGAACTCCGCTCGGTGTTGAGGCGAAGCGCTTCATGGATGCGGGTGAGTACGTCCCGGACTCGGTGACCAACGGCATGATCCGACAGCGGTTGGCCGAGAGTGATTGCTCTCCGGGATTCCTTCTGGACGGATACCCGCGCACTCTCGACCAGGTGCACGTCCTCGACGAGATCCTGGCCGATTCCACCCTCGATCGGGTGGTGGAGATGACCGTCGACATGGACGAGCTCGTCCGCCGCCTTGCCAAGCGGGCACAGGATCAGGGCCGGACCGACGACAACGTCGATGTGATTCGGCACCGCATGGATGTCTACATCGCCCAGACTGCCCCGCTGACCGCTGTGTACGCCGATCGCGGGCTGCTCGTGCATGTCGACGGCATGGGAACCGTTGAGGACGTCACCTCGCGGATTCTCGCCGCCCTCACGAGCTGATGGGTTCAGCCTCCGTGTTCCGTCGCAGGTCACGCTTCGAGATCAAGTCCCCTGAGCAATTCCTGCTCATGCGGGTCGCTGGTCGTGTCGTGGCGGAGACCCTTGCGGAGGTGACCGCGGCAGTGGCCGACGGTGTCACGACCGCCGATCTGGACCGCATCGCCGAGGCAGCTATCCGCGCCCGGGGGGGAACCCCGTCGTTCCTTGGCTACCACGGCTATCCCGCGAGCATTTGCGTCTCGGTGAACGACGAGGTGGTCCACGGGATCCCAGGCCAGCGTGTCCTCCGGGAGGGAGATCTCGTCTCCATCGACTGCGGAGCGATCGTGGATGGATGGCACGGTGACTCCGCCGTCACCGTGGGCGTCGGACACATCGCTCAGGACCTGCAGGCGCTGTCCGAGGTGACCGAGCGGTCCATGTGGGCCGGTTTGGGCGCCGCCCGGGCAGGGGCCCGGATCGGGGATATCGGGCACGCCATCGAGTCGAGTATCCGGGCAGCGGGGGACTTCGGGATCGTCGCCGACTACGTGGGCCACGGGATCGGAACCTCGATGCACATGGACCCCCCGGTGCCGAACCTGGGTCGACCGGGGGAGGGTCCGCGCCTGGAGATCGGCATGGCCCTGGCGATCGAACCCATGGTGATCCTTGGGTCGCCGGAGGTTGATGTCCTGGAGGACGGGTGGACGGTGGTGGCGAGCGGGGTGGCTGCCCACTGGGAGCACACGGTCGCGATCACGGAGGAGGGCCCCTGGGTCCTCACCGCCCTCGGTGAGGTTCGGCTTTGAGGGTCCGGACCCGATTTCGCGGTTCGGGCCCCATCACGTAGACTCACCCTTCGGCCCGGGGCGACCCGGGTCCGGCACACCCGGTGAAAGCGGAGGATATGAGCGGTAAAGACGGTGCCATCGAGCTCGAGGGCACCATTGTCGAGTCGCTCCCCAATGCGATGTTCCGGGTGGAGTTGGACAACGGGCACAAGGTGCTCGCTCACATCAGCGGACGGATGCGGATGCACTACATCCGAATCCTTCCGGACGATCGTGTTGTCGTGGAGCTGTCGCCCTACGACCTCACGCGCGGCCGGATCGTCTATCGGTACAAGTGACGGCCAGGAGCAGCACACCATGAAGGTCAAGCCCAGCGTGAAGAAGATCTGTGACAAGTGCAAGGTGATCCGTCGGCACGGTCGCGTCATGGTGATCTGCGACAACGTCCGGCATAAGCAGCGCCAGGGCTGACGCCCTGTGGCCGCCTCGGAGAGACAACCGGAGCGGTCCTTCCACGCGGAACCCGACCCCCGCCGCCACCTTGGTGGCCAGCGGGACGACACCCTCGGACAAGAGGCCGAGGACCTGGGAACAGGAACGGCTCCGCACCGACTCCTCTTGAGACACGAAGGATCGTGAACGCCACATGGCACGTCTCGTTGGCGTCGATCTCCCGCGCGAGAAGCGCATGGAGATCGCGCTCACCTACATCTATGGCATCGGACGCTCCCGCTCGAAGGAGATCCTTGCCGCCACGGGCATCGACCCCAACATGCGGGCCCGTGACCTCAATGACGACCAGCTCATCGCTCTGCGTGACTGGATCGACGCCAACCTGCGCGTTGAGGGTGACCTCCGGCGCGAGGTGGCCGCTGACATTCGCCGCAAGGTCGAGATCGGCTGCTACCAGGGTCTGCGGCACCGTCGCGGACTCCCCGTGCGTGGTCAGCGCACGCATACCAATGCGCGCACCCGCAAGGGCCCCCGCAAGACGGTCGCCGGCAAGAAGAAGGCCGGCAAGAAGTAGTCGGCCCTCCCGCCGCTGCTCCCGCCCACGTCTCGATCCCCACACGAAAGCGAACTCTCTATGCCCCCCAAGTCAGGCAAGGCTCCCGGCGCGAAGAAGGTGCGCCGCAAGGAGAAGAAGAACGTGGCTCACGGCCACGCGCATATCAAGAGCACGTTCAACAACACGATCATCTCGATCACCGACCCCAGCGGCGCCGTGATCTCCTGGGCAAGCGCCGGTCAGGTTGGCTTCAAGGGAAGCCGCAAGTCGACGCCGTTT
>CAZLHZ010000316.1:0-3059 GCA_964559285.1 uncultured Actinomycetes bacterium
AGATGATGTTGTAAGCCTTCACCTCGCAGGTGAGGCTCTTGCCAGCATCGGCTGCTACGGGTGTGTATTTCAGTGCGGCGATGGAAACACCCTTCGCGCGTGACGCCTTCGTGAAGCTGCCAACCTTGATCGTGAGCTCATAATGCTGCGCGTACTGCCAGGTGCCGATCGAGCACGAGACTTCCGTGCCGACGCGCACCGCCGCCGGCAGTGTGGGATTGCTGAGCTTCGTCGGGGACAGCGGCGTCGTCACCGTGACGCTGGCGTCGTCTGGATTGGAGGCTGACTCCAGGAAGGCCTCACCGGATGGTGTGAACTCGGCGTAGATCTTGTAGTTCTTGGCCACGACGGGAGGGGTGCCACCGGCCAGCGACGATATCTTGAGTGTGGCAGCTCCGGACGCGATGGTGCGTGTCCCCAGATTGATCGGGTCATCCGTGCCGGTCTTCGCAAAGAAGGTCACCGACCCCGTGGCGCTCGACGGAGTCATCGTCGCCGTCACGGTGATCTGGGCTCCAGCGAGCACAGAGGTGGGACTCACCTCGACGGCAACACTCGTCTCCACACCCTGGTTGGGGTCATCCGATTGGTAGTGAGTGGCGTCGGTGAACCAGACGGACACGGTGGTCAGGGTGGTGGAGGTGGCCCCGGTCCAGTCCGAGCACTTCACCGAGATGTCGTACTTCCCGCTCAGCGTTGCCGGGGGCGACTGCTCCGCGGCGAACTGCTTGAACGTGTCCGACATCGGGAGTTTGTAGCCAGACTCGAATCCGACCGTTGATGTCTCCGTGATCCCCATGACGGGGTAGTTCGAGGCGATGCCGGATCCGTTGAGGAACAGCTGGACGTGCGTGTAACTCCCTGGACAGGGCCCGCTCGTGAGCACATCCGTCGGCTTGTCGTAGGTGCTTGATTCCGGGGTCACCGTGGCAGACACGCTCGCCTGCGCGGCCGGCGCTATGCCGATCACGGCTGTTGTGACTAGAGCGATCCCGCAGATGGCCGACATGAGCCCGCGCATATGAACTCCCGAGTGTGAGGCAGTGACCTCAGGCAATCCCGCCGAGGTTGCGCGGACATGAACTCAGCGTGACGGACAGGCGAGCGTTGGCCGATCACTTCACGACAGGGGCGTCTCACGACGAGCGACGCCGCATCAGGGCGGTGATGCCACCACCCACGAGCATCGCCCCGACGAGGATGAAGAGGTAGGACATCGGGAATCCTGAGCCGCCCGATGTGGCGGGCTCGGCGGCCGCCGTCGTGTCACCCTCCGCGAGAGTGGTCACCGCCGCCTCAGCCGCTGGGTCTCCCCCACTGGAGCCATCCGTCCCGGCACCAGCCGACGACCCCTCCCGAGTGGTTCCAGAGCCGGCATCCGCGGTGGGCTGCTGCGCGCCACCGTCGCCTGCAGCGGCCGAATCCCCACCGGCTGGGTCAAGCGCCGACGAGTCCGACTCTGCCTTCTGCGGGAGCATGGTCGGGGCGGCCGGTGGGGCCACGTCAGCACCCGCGAGCAGTTCGCGATACGTCTGCCGCTTCGCGTCGATGCGGAGGTAGGAATTGAACTCGCCGAGGCTCGTCGCGTCGAGCGGCTGCCGACAGATCATCGTGATCCGGTAGTCACCATCGAGGACGGTCCCGGCTGGCAGCCCCTGCTGAACCTGCGCGAGCGGATAGATAACCGGGATCACCATCGTCCCGGAGGCGTCTACCTCGAAGGCGGTCAACTCAGAATTGCCGACCAAGTTCTCACCCGCCGGGGCGATGCCCGGTCCGGTAAGGACGACGAGGACATTGGGCGCGCCCTTCGGGCAGGTCACCCCGAGGCGAAGGTCAATGGGTGTGTCGAGAGAGCCCTTGGCCGGAGAGATCTCCATGCGGGCAATCTCGTCAGCGTGAGCTGCCGAGACAGACACGGTGAAGGGGACGATGGACAGGAGCATGCTCCCCGCGGCCAGGGCCGCGGGGAGCATGCGTGAGGTGGGGCGCATTGGTCTGCAATCTCCTACTTGACTGTTCCGACGGCCACCTGGGTGGTTCCCAGGAGCCCTGGTGCCGAGGCCGTCACGACCACCGCGATGACCTTGCCCTTGAGCGCGGCAGTCAGGGTCAGGGCCGCCTTGTTGGCGTTCGTGATGTTCGTCGCCTTGCCGCCGGACACCGTCACCCACTGGTAGGCGAAAGTCGTCGCGCCTGCCCACGTGCCAGAGGAGACCGTGACCGTCTTTCCGACGGTGAGCGTGCCCGACCAGGTCGGCAGCCTGCTCGGCGTGAGCACACCCTGCTGGACCGTGACTGACGTGCTCGCCCGCATGAGCTGCGTGGTGAAGGTGTCGTTGTACGCCGTCACCTCGCAGGTCACCGCCTTGCCCAGATCTGCCGCCACCGGTGTGTAGGCCAGCGCAGCGGTGGATGAGCCCTTGGCGCGGGTCGCCTTGCTCACGCCCGCCACCTTGATGACAACGGCATAGCTCTGCGCACCGGTCCACGTGCCGATCGTGCACGAGAGGGCGGTTCCCACTCGTGCCGTTGCCGTAACAGCCGGATTCACGGTTGCGGCAGGAGTCACGGCGGCTGTCACCGCAAGGTCACGCTGGGCACTCGTTGACCCACCCCAGGCCGAGGTCGACGGAGTGAACACGGCATAGACCTTGTAGGCCTGAGCCGCACCAGGATTGCCGCCCATGCCGGTTGTCACCAGCGTCCGAGCGGCAGTGCCCGAGGAGACCGTGGCGGTGCCACGTGCCACCGCAGCAGCCGCACCCAGCTTCGTGAAGAACTCCACCGATCCCGAGGCAGAACTCGGGCTCACTGTTGCGGTCATCGTGATGCTGGCACCGGCAACAGCCGTGGCCGCACTCAGCGTGAGCGTGGTCGTCGTGGTCACCCGGGCCGAGACACTCAGATCTCGCTGACCGCTGGTGGCAGACGCCCACCGACCGTCGGTGGGAGTGAACACGGCGTACACCTTGTAGGCCTTGCTCGGAGTGCCACCCAGACCCGTGGTGACAAGTGACCGCGTCGCGGTGCCACTGGTGACGACTGCGGTGCCTTGC
>CAZLHZ010000317.1:0-3044 GCA_964559285.1 uncultured Actinomycetes bacterium
TGGGGCCGACGATGCCAAGGGCCTCGCCCTCGCGAACGTCGAAGGAGACCTCGTCCGCGACCACGACACGGCCGAATCTCTTGCCCAGACCGGACACCTCGAGCAGTGGTGACTCCGCCATCACGCCGTCCTTTGCGAGAAGTCGATGGTGTGGGAGAGCCCTCGGACCGGCACGCGCACGTGCCGGTCCGAGGGCCGTGAACTAGCTGAGCGGCTCGACCTTGCTGGCCGCCGGAATCGACGGGTCCAGCGTGTTCGAGGTGACGACGAGCTCGTAGGGGTACTTGCCACCCTCCACGAGACGCCACTGGCCACCGACGAGCGGGGTCTTGGCCACGTTCGGGATCGGCCCACCGGGACCCTGCGGATTGCCGCCGGCCCAGTTGACCTTGCCCACGATCGTGTCGACGCTGAGCGTGGACAGGGCCTTGACGATGGCCTCCTTGTCCTTGCCGCCAGCCGCGACCACGGCAGCCTGAGCCACCTCGAACAGGGCCTCGACATAGCCGATCGGCTGCGTCCACTGCTTGCCCGTCGTGGTCTCGTACTGATCAGCGAGCTCCTTGGCGCTCTGCCCGGTCAGCGAGCTCGTGTAGGGCCACGCCGGGCTCCACCAGATCTCGGTGCTCAGGTTGTTGCCCAGGTCGCCGAGGGCCTCGACGCTGGACGGGAAGAGCAGCGCCTTGCCGATCGTCGCCACCTTCGGGTTGTAGCCCTGCTGCTTGGCCTGCTTCCAGAAGGTCGTGAAGTCCGGCGGGATCGGGACGCCCATGACGATCTCGTCATTGTCAGCCTTGAAGGCCGAGATCTGAGCCGAGAAGTCCTGAGTGCCGTTCGGGTAGAGGCCCGGGTTGTTGATCGTGTAGCCGTTGTCCTTCACCAGGGCCGGGAAGTTCCCAGACCAGGCCTGGCCGTCAGGATCGTTCGGGAAGAGGCCGCCGACCTTCTTGTTCGTGTCGACCTGGCTCCAGATGTCCTGGAACACGGCCGAGACATCCTCGAGGCCCCAGAAGAAGTGGTAGGTCCACTTGAACGGCTTCCACGTCGCCGGATCCGCCGGGTCCTTCTGGCGACCGATGTAGTACGGCTGCCACGGCGCGTTGTCCGTGATGCACGGCGTGGACAGCGCCTCGCACGTGTCGGCCACCGGGTTGACGATGTCAGGGGTGCCCGCTGCCATGACGATGTCGACCTGGTCGTTGTTGATCAGGTCGGCCGCGACCTCGGCAGCACGGGCAGAGTCGCTCTGCGCGTCCTTGACGATGATCTCGACGCTGTACGACGTGCCACCGGCGACGATCGGGTTCTGGTTGAAGAACTCGGTCATCTCCGCGACGACAAACGTGTCAGCCTCGCCGAATCCGGCGAGCGGACCCGTCTGCGGCGACACGAAGCCGATCTTGAGGGTCTCCGTGGGCATCGCCGACGAGGACCCGGCCGACGAGGTCGGAGCTGCGCTCGTGCTCGTGTCTGGGTTGATGCTGCCACCGCACGCAGCGAGCGTGGCGCCCGCCGCCACCGCGATGATCGCGGTGTAGAGCGACTTTCTATGCATACGTACTCCTTCGCTGGTCACCCGTGTCCGGGTGCGGTTGTGAGCGCCTTCACCGTAGTGTCTCCCGCGCTACGGGCCAACATTCCCACATTGTGGGAAAACTAGGGTCTATCACCGGCCGTCGCCTGCCGGAGCAGGGCTCGCACATCCGGACCGGTCGGGAGTCGCGGGTTGGTGACCGTCGCCGTCACGATGAGGTCGGCCACCTCCTCGATGGCGTTGACGTCGAAGCCGACGGTCGCCAGGCTCGTGGGCGCTCCGATCTCGCGGGTGAGGTCCCACAGTCCGGCGGCTGCCGGGGCTGCGGGGCGGCCGGCCGTGACAAGCGCCTGCTCAATGAGCGCCATGGCCTCGGGAGCATCCGCGGAGTTGTACGCCGTGGCATACGGCAGCACGGCCGAGTGAACCCCGGAGTGCGGCAGGTCGAAGGCACCCCCGAGGACATGGCAGACCTTGTGATGGATCCCCATGCCCGTGGTGCCAAGGGTCCAGCCCGCGAGCCAGGCCCCGTAGAGCGCCTCGCCGCGCGCCACCAGATCCTGCGGTGTCTCGACCACCATCGGGAGGGCCGCGGCGAGCGCGCGCACTCCCTCGGCGGCGAGGAGCCGGCTCACCGGCGACACCCCGGGGGCATAGAGACCCTCGACCAGATGGGCCATCGCGTTCATCCCGCTCGATGCGGAGATGTCCACCGGCAGGGTGAGGGTCAGCTCGGGGTCGTAGATCACCGTCACCGGCAGCACCCGCGGGTCGCGTCCCGTCATCTTGTGCGCGGCTTCGGTGAGGCCCCAGATGCTCGTCATCTCGGAACCGGCGTACGTCGTGGGAACCGCGAGGATGCGCAGCCCCGTCTCCTTCGCGATGGCCTTGGCGACCCCCGTCGAGGAGCCACCACCGAGGGCGATGACGAGGTCGGCGCTGCAGGAGCGTGCCGCAGCCACGGCGCGCCCGGCGACATCGACCGGCACGTGCATGACGACCTCGGTGAACCGGCCCGCCAGCCGCACCCCGAGATCGGTGATGAGCCGCTCGGCGTGTGCGGCCTCGGGACCACCGGAGACTAGGAGCACGCGCTGGGCACCGAGACGGTCGACCTCGTCTGGTACGCGGGCCAGGGATCCCGGCGCGAAGACGACACGGGTGGGTGGAGCCTCGTGGAGGAACGACATCGGAAGCGTCGAGAGGGCGAGAGTCACGGCGTCACCGGCCCCGCAGCTGACGCAGAGCAGCGATCTCGTCTGCGGTGGGCAGGGAGGTGACCGCGACATCATCGGCGATGCGCAGCGGCCAGCCCGTGGCTGCCACGGCCTCATCGACCGTGCGACCCGGGTGCAGTGCGGTGAGCACGAGTTCCGAGGTGACCGAGTCAGGTCGAAGCACCCCGATGTCAGTGATGACGACGGTCGGACCACGTCCGGTGAAGCCGTAGCGCTCACGCGAGCCAGCACCGGTGCCATGGCCGACGCTGGTGACGAAGTCGAGTTTCTCC
>CAZLHZ010000318.1:0-3026 GCA_964559285.1 uncultured Actinomycetes bacterium
TCCGGATCAACACCGCGCTTGATGATCGCCGTCGCAATCGGACCGAGTTCGTAGTGGCGCGCGGCCGACCCGATCCAGCCCACCTCGCGGTCCCCCTGTCGCACGACATCACCGTGCGCCGGCAGCACCTCGTGCGACCCGTCCAGATGCAGCAGCACCAGGCGCCGCGGCGGCTGGCCGAGATTGTGCACACGGGCCACCGCCTCCTGCCCGCGATAGCAGCCCTTCGCCAGATGCACCGCGGGTCCGACCCAGCCCACCTCGTGCGGGAGCGTCCGGTGGTCAGTCTCGAAACCGAACCGGGGCACCGCCGCGGCCACGCGCAGCGCCTCCAGCGCCCACGTCCCCGCCGGAACACCCGATGCAAGCACTCGCGCGCACACCTGCGCTCGCGGCACGAGCACCTCGCGACCGATCAGGTGCGCGGGTCGATGACCGACGTAGCGCGAGGCATCGCCACCGCGATCGACACCGGCATCGGTCGACCCTGCACCCGCGTAGTCCAGTGGCACCAGCCAGGTCGGCAGGCTCTCATCCCGTGCGCGCACCGGCTCCCACACGACACCGACCTCGTCGGTCACATCCGCGACCTCGACGCGCAGCATGAACTGCATCGACCTGAGGTACGCCGCAAGCCGCGGCGCCTCGCCTGGCTCCACCGTGATCCAGGTGGCAGCACCATCATCGATGACATGCAGTTCATGCTCAACGTGCCCGTGCGGACTCAGGATGAGTGCCAGCGACGAGGAGTTCGGCGCGAGCCGGTCAAGCGCCTGCGTCGTGAGACTGTGCAGCCAGCTCAGACGGTCAACTCCGGTGATGCGCAGGACACCGCGATGCGAGAGGTCCACAGCCCCGCGCCCCTCATCCAGCGCTCGCTGCTCCGCATGCGGGTCACCGTAGTGCCACGGGACACCCTCATCGCGGGAACCCGTGGGCGCAGGGGCCGCTCCGGGGAGGTTCAGGCAGGTGTCCACGCGACCATTGAACGTCACCTCGACCGACGCCGCGACAGCGACCTCGCGGGGGTCCATCGGGAGCGCAGACCGTCCCGCGATTCAGCGACGACAGTCGCGACAGGTCCCCTGGATCGCCACATGGGCGACATCGGTCTCGAACCCGAAGTCTCGATCAAGTGCCGCGACCAGTGACTCGGCAAGATCAGCCGACACACTCTCCACGCGCGCGCACACATCGCACACGATGTGGAAGTGGATGTGATCGTCGACCGAGTGATACGTCGGAGCTCCATGGCCGATGTGCGCATGGGTGACGAGGCCGACATCCTCGAGCACTTCCAGCGTGCGATAGACCGTCGACAGATTGACCCCGGCCGCGGTCTGCTGGACCTCCGCAAGGATCTCCTCCGGGGTGCCATGCCCGAGACGCTCAACCGCCTCCAGCACGAGCTGTCGCTGCGGTGTGATGCGGAATCCGCTGCCGCGCAGTCGCTCCGCCCAGTCGGTGCTCATGCCGAAGCACCCCGAGCATCAGAGCCGCCAGTATCTGCACCCTCAGTATCAGTGCCGTCGGGCTCAACGCCTTCAGCTCCCGACTCAGCCACGACCATCGGATTCAGTGTTGCCGCCAGATGGTTCTGCATCGGCTGACCCATCGCCGCCATGTCGAACGTCCACAGCAGTCGCCCGTCGACGAGGCCATACAGGCGCTGCCCCTGCGAGTAGTCCTTCGCCCCCGGCGTGCGCGCCACGACATCGGTCTCGAGCTCGATCCGGGCACGCGTGATGCGGACGCAACAGTGAGCCAACCGGCCCAGATCTCGGCGTACCCCGTGGGATGCGAGAGCACGACCTCGACGACATTGCCGGGCTGGGGTCTCCAGAATCCGGTCTCGGTGCCGGTCGGGCGGATGCGGTTGCCATCCTCGTCGATCATCCAGCTGCGCGAGACATAGGACAGGAACGGTCGACCGTCGCAGCGGAACTCCACCTCCTGCACGAACGTGAAGTCCTCGATCGTGGGGTACTGCCCCTTGCCGAATCCACTCCAGCGGCCCAGGAGCCACGCGAGTGGTCGCACCGCCTCGGGCAGCGAGCCCGGATCGCTGCTGGTCGCGCTGTCGAGTCCGGTCATCGCGCTCGCCTCCTGCCCCGTGTCGTACGCCGCACTGCCGCCTCGATCTCATCGTCGTCCGGACCGCGCCCGCGGATGAGCACGATGACGACGGCGAGGAGCACCGCGGTCAGGGCGACGGCCGCCGCAATGAGCAGTCCGGCATAGACCTCGTCCGGCACGGGCACAGGCTAGTGCCCGCCCAGGACCCCCCGCTCGACGGAACCATAGGGTCGCGGAATCAGCCGGTTCCGCGACCGCACCATTCCGTCGAGCGGCAAGAAGGAGGACGGGCTAGTAGACGAGGGCCTGAGCCCCGTCGACCATGACCTCCTCGAGGAAAGTCGGGGCACCGCCCATGCGCACCCCCGGCAGGACATCCTCCGGAGTGATCCCGCGTCGCTGGGCGCACTGGGTGCACAGGGTGAGCGTGCCTGCGGCCAGCACCGCATCCCGAAGCCCGGCCAGGCTTGCGGAGTGCGCGAGCTCGAACTCCTCTGCCTTGCCCGGCACGGCGAGCCACGCGGCCTCGCCGGTGAGCCACAGTGAGACGGGGATTCCGGATGCGGCAGCCGTCGCCGCGACCGTGAAGGCCTGGGCACAGCGTTCGGGCGAGTCGGTTCCTGCGGTCACCTTGATGACGAGTCGGTCAGCCATGGCGGTCAGCGTAGTGACGTCACGCGGTCGACGAACCCACCCGGCGGATCAGCAGGTAGATCTCGCAGCCGAGGCAGAACGCGAACGCGGCATTGAGGAACGCCGCGATGAGCGCCAAGCCGGTCGCAACGGCAGCGACAACGGTGGCTCCGAGCAGGAACGCCACCAAGGCGACCACGGCGAAGACGAGACCGACGGCCTGGGCGAATCTCGGTGGGCGCCGAATCATGAAAACCTTCGGTGGAGCAAGCCGCGGCCGCACCAGACGGGCATAGATCCAGCCGTAGGGCTGTGCC
>CAZLHZ010000319.1:0-1328 GCA_964559285.1 uncultured Actinomycetes bacterium
GCGGGTCGGACTCGCCGCGGGCTCGAAGTCGCGGGCGCGCGCCGAGGAGGAGGGTCTGCGTGTCGTCGATCCGGCGACCGCGGCCGCCGAGGCCGACGTCATCATGATGCTCGTCCCGGACCCGGCTCAGAAGAAGCTCTACGCCGAGGCTGTGGCCCCCAATCTGACCGACGGCAAGGCCCTGTTCTTCGCCCATGGATTCAACATCCGGTTCGGCTTCATCACCCCGCCTGCTGGCGTCGATGTCTGCATGGTCGCCCCCAAGGGTCCCGGCCACCTCGTGCGTCGCGAGTACGTCGCGGGCCGGGGCGTTCCCGCCATCGTCGCGGTTGAGCAGGATGCGACCGGAGGGGCGTGGCCGTTGGCCCTGTCCTACGCACGCGCCATCGGCTGCCTGCGGGCAGGCGGCATCAAGACGACGTTCACGGAGGAGGCCGAGACGGATCTCTTCGGCGAGCAGGCGGTGCTGTGCGGTGGCGCATCTCAGCTCATCATGAAGGGGTTCGAGGTCCTCACCGAGGCGGGCTACCAGCCGGAGGTCGCCTACTTCGAATGCCTCCACGAGCTCAAGCTCATCGTTGACCTGATGTACGAGGGCGGCATCGCCAAGCAGCGCTGGAGTGTGTCCGACACCGCTGAGTACGGCGACTACGTCTCCGGTCCTCGCGTCATCGACGACCGCGTCAAGGAGAACATGAAGGCCGTCCTCGAGGATGTCCGCAACGGCACCTTTGCGGCCCGGTTCATGGCCGATCAGGAGGCCGGTGGTCCGGAGTTCAAGCGGCTGCGCGCCGAGGGCGAGCAGCACCCGATCGAGCAGGTGGGGCGCAACCTTCGCGGTCTCATGAGCTGGGTCGACAAGCGGGACTCGGATTACGTCGAGGGCACCGCCGCACGCTGACGCGTATGCCTGCCTTCCCGCCGGCCTATGCCGACAGTTTCATGCGCTACCTCGCCAGTCCTGAGTCGAGGGTCACGGTCATCACGTATGCCGACCTCGATTTTGACGGGGACGTCGACTTTGAGGGCGACTATCCCCACGAGCGAGCGGTGTGGGACGCCAAGGTGGCCCGCGGGGAGATCGATCCGTCACGCATCTACGTGCTGCTTCAGCACGATGTCGACAGCTGGCCGCTGCGGACAAACCGGTTGCTGGCAGTGCAGTCCGAGGTGGATGTCCGCTCGACCGTGATGATCTTCAACCGGTCCGTCAACAAGAAGGTCCTTGAGAAGGAGGGCCGGGTCGAATTCGTTGACTATCCCATCGACCGAGAACTCCTCAAGCAGCTTGAGTCGCGCGGCTGGGTCATCGCCTACCACAGCAATGC
>CAZLHZ010000319.1:1338-3025 GCA_964559285.1 uncultured Actinomycetes bacterium
TGCGCTGGAGCGGGGAGGATTCGTCGACGCTGAAGCAGCGGAGATGTTCCGCATTGACGTCGAAGAACTCAGTCGGGAGTTCGACATCCGATTCTTCTGTCCGCATGGCGGAGCTCGCTCCCCCGAAGGGCGGGTCAATGCCGACTTCGGCATGCCTGAGGACATGCGCGGTCGCGTCCGATGGACCCTCAACCGCCATTCGATCCAGTTTGACGGGGCGTTCTCAGACGGTGGCCTGGCCTCCCGCCTGCACAAGTCAGATCGACTTGACCTGAGGCGGTTCGTGTCGACGTGGAAGCCAGGGCATCGCTATCGGGTGCTCATGCACCCCCAGTACTACGGCGAGCCGTTCACTCCTGAGCCGAGCTGGGCGGAGGTCCCGTGGTACTCCCGGATGACGGCGCTCGCCCAGTCCGGCGATTCGCTCGACGGATGGTGGCGCGGATAGGGAAAGATGCCTCCGGTCGTCACCGAGAGGAGCGCGGCATGTCCTGGCGAAAGAGTCACCACTGGCTGCTCGTGGCCATTCTGCTCACGACCGGGATCGCAGTTGCCGTGCCGGCCCACGCAGCTGTGGTGCCCAATGCCTGCACGGATCCGACGAGCTTCGCCGGTGGTGACGGCACTCCGGCCGACCCGTTCGAGGTGGCCACCGCCGACCAGCTGGCGCAGATCGCGGACACGACCTGCATGGACTCCTCGTTCGTGCAGACCGCGGATATCGACCTCACCGGGGTCGCCTGGTCCGAGATCGGCACGTGGGTGCCCTACGACCCCTTTGGCGGGACCTACGACGGCGGTGGCTTCGAGATCGCCAACCTCACCTTCAATGACACCTCGGATCCGGGGGGCAACCAGGTCGGACTCTTCGGCCGTGTTGAGGGAGCCACCCTCACCGACATCCACCTCGTTGATGCCTCGGTCACCGGATGGGATGCCGTGGGCTCCCTCGTCGGGGTTGCCAGCAGCACGACGATCACCAACTGCACGTCGGACAATGCGACCGTCGTGGGAGGCGGGGCAACGTTCTTCACGGCCGGCGGGTTCGCCGGGGTCATCGAGACCAACTCGCGCGTGAGTGACTCGTCGGTCACGGGTCGGGTTGATGGGGTCAGTCGCATCGGCGGCTTCGTGGGAGCCAATCTCGACGGAGCCACGATCACCGACTCCACCGCGGATGTCACCGTGGTGGGTGACCAATGGACCGGCGGCTTTGCGGGACACAACGATGTGTCCACGCTGGAGTCGGTCTCCGCGGTCGGTTCGGTGAGCGGTGGCCTGCTCACCGGGGGACTGGTGGGTTTATCAGCCGGAGGGATTGAGCGAAGCCGCGCCACGGGTGCGGTGACGGGAACGAACACCGTTGGCGGCCTCGTCGGTCAGGCCCAAGTCGGTGCGGTCATCAGCGAGAGCAGCGCCTCCGGTGATGTCCTCGCGTCTGCGGATGCTGCGGGAGGGCTCGTCGGCGTGACTGTCAGTGTCGGCACGACGGTGCGACGCTCGTGGGCCTCCGGGAACGTCACAGCGGCGGCTGCCACCGCTGCCGGGGGATTCGTCGGCGTGATCGGCAGTGACAGCTCGGTGGTGGACTCCTATGCCACCGGCGCGGTGACCGGGCCGAAGGCGGGCGTATTCGCGGGCCTCATTGAGAGTACGGGGTCTGCCTCGCGTTCCTACGCCGTCGGTG
>CAZLHZ010000320.1:0-3014 GCA_964559285.1 uncultured Actinomycetes bacterium
ACACCGGAGCAGTCCTTGGTGAGCAGCGTGATGGTGTTCTCCGGCAGGGCACCGGTCGAGAGCCGTGAAGCGCTGGCCGCAGAGTTCGTCGACACAGGTGCAGCGCAGGACGCACGGGTGATCCGTGAACGGCAGCGGCGACGTTCCCGACGACCGATGGCCGGTGCGCCGATCTCTCACGAGGTGACGACGAGGGCCGATCGTGCAGCGTCCACCACGGCCCTCATCACCACCGGTGGTTCGCTGTCCGCCGGGGAGGCGCTCGACATCCTCGATGGGTTGTGCGATGTCAGGATTCGCGATGCTGTGCTCTGGGATCTCTCGCAGGGAGGGGAGGTCGACCTGTGGCGCCGCGCAGCGCTCTCGCTCCAGACCTGTCTGCGCACGGCGACCGGATCCGAGGTGGCGCCCGTGGCGACCGTTCTCGCCATCGTCTATTGGCAACTGGGGGATGGTGCTCGCGCTGGAGAAGCCCTGCGCCGAGCACATGATGCTGACCCTGAGTACGGCCTGGCACGCCTGATCGAGACGGCCGTCGGTCATGGCCTTCCACCCACGGTCTGGCGTCAGACGATGGGCGATCTCGACCGCGCGACCTGTCTAGGGGAGTCCACCCCCCAGCTGAACCGATCTGCCTGACGGGGACACGAGTTCACGTGCCGAGGTGACCAACACCACGTCGCGTGATTGCGGAACCATGCGCTATCGTTCCTCTAGGTCATGAGTGCCAGCGCAAAGCTCCGGCTTGCTGGCCGGCAACCCTCCGACCGCGGTGGGGTGCCCCGGGTGATGACCTGGTCGCACATGTTGCGGCAAGCGCGGGTCTTGCACGGTGCAAGGCCCCGGTGGAGGAGCGAGGTCTTGATGCTGTGCTGTAGTTCGCCCCGGTCATCCGGCACCTGATCCACCTCTGAGATCAGTGCCGCAGCCGGGGCTTCATGCATCCGGGCTGTCAGCCCCTCATGTCCTATACCCAGTCAATCCCGAGGAGAAGTCATGAGTTCCACATGGTCCTTTGAAACCAAGCAGATCCATGCCGGTCAGTCGCCTGATGCCGCGACGAATGCCCGGGCACTTCCGATCTACCAGACGACGTCCTATACGTTCAATGACACGACGCATGCGGCCAACCTCTTCGGCCTGAAGGAGTTCGGCAACATCTACACCCGCATCATGAATCCGACTCAGGCTGCTGTGGAGGAGCGCATTGCCGCACTTGAGGGCGGTGTTGCGGCGCTCCTCGTGTCCAGCGGGCAGGCTGCGGAGACGCTGGCGATCCTCAACATTGCCGAGGCGGGTGACCACATCGTGTCAAGCCCGAGCCTTTACGGAGGCACCTACAACCTGTTCCACTACACGCTGCCCAAGCTCGGGATCACGGTGTCGTTCGTTGAGAACCCGGACGACCTGGACTCGTGGCGCGCCGCCGTCCGGCCGAACACCAAGGCCTTCTTTGGGGAATCGATCGCGAACCCGAAGAACGACCTTCTCGATATCGCGGGTGTCGCGGGAGTCGCACATGAGGTTGGGGTGCCGTTGATTGTTGACAACACCGTGGCCACTCCCTACCTCATCCGCCCGCTGGAGTGGGGAGCCGACATCGTCGTCCACTCGGCAACGAAGTACCTCGGAGGGCATGGCACCGCAATCGCCGGCGCCATCGTGGATGCGGGCACCTTCGACTATGCGAAGTTCCCCGATCGGTTCCCGAACTACAACCAGCCCGACCCCAGCTACCACGGGCTCGTCTACGCGCGTGATCTCGGGGTTGGGTCAGCGCTCGGCGCCAACCTCGCCTTCATCCTCAAGGCCCGAGTTCAGCTGCTGCGGGATCTGGGAACCGCCGTCGCTCCGTTCAACGCCTGGCTCATCGCCCTCGGCTTGGAGACCCTGAGCCTGCGGATGGAGCGGCACGTGGCCAACGCGGCCGCCGTCGCACAGTTCCTTGCCGGTCGAGACGAGGTGCTCTCGGTCAACTATGCGGGTCTGGAGACGAGCCCCTGGCACGCCCTCGCCCAGAAGTACGCGCCCCTCGGGCCGGGAGCGGTGCTGTCCTTTGAGATTGCAGGCGGAGTGGAGGCCGGCCGTCGCTTCGTGGAGGCACTCGAGCTGCACAGCCACGTCGCCAATATCGGCGATGTGCGCAGCCTCGTCATTCACCCAGCCTCGACCACGCACTCGCAGCTGACACCGGAGGAGCAGTTGTCCGCCGGTGTGACCCCGGGTCTTGTGAGGCTCGCGGTCGGACTCGAGAACATCACCGACATCCTTGCCGACCTCGATGCGGGCTTCCGCGCCGCGAAGACGTCGTAGATGTCCAGCCGGCAGCAGGGTCTGCCTCCCGCCACGGCAGCGTGGCGTGAGGGAGACCCTGCTGCCTGGCGCCAGTTCGCGTCCCTCGGCTCCCTCGATCTCGAACTCGGCGGACACCTCGACCGCGTGGTGGTCGCCTTCGAGACGTGGGGTGCTCAGAGTCCCCGCGCCGACAATGTCATCCTCATCCATCACGCCCTCACCGGTGACGCTCACGTTGCGGGCGAGACCGCTCCCGGGCAGCCCACCGCTGGCTGGTGGGACGGTGTCGTCGGGCCAGGATTGGCGGTTGACACCGATCGCTGGTTCGTCGTCTGCGCGAATGTCCTTGGCGGCTGTCAGGGCAGTACGGGACCGGCCTCGGCGCATCCCGTCGACGGGAAGCCCTACGGCTCGCGGTTTCCCGTCATCACCATTCGCGACATCGTCAGAGCCCAGGCCCGTCTTGCCGACCATCTCGGTGTGCGCACGTGGCACAGCGCCATCGGGGGTTCGATGGGTGGCATGCAGGTACTCGAATGGGCCGTCATGTTCCCCGACCGCGTGCGGTCGATCATTCCGATCGCCACGTGCCTGCAGGCAAGCGCCCAGCAGATTGCATGGGGTGCCATCGGTCGTCGCGCAATTCGCCTCGATCCCCGCTGGCGCGGTGGTGACTACTACGACGCGGCTCCCGGCGACGGTCCGTGGGAGGGTCTTGC
>CAZLHZ010000321.1:0-1161 GCA_964559285.1 uncultured Actinomycetes bacterium
TCATCTCCGTCAAGCCCGACAACCCGGGCGATGGAGCGCAATTGACCACGCGCATAGATGTCCCCGCCGCAGCCGCTGAAGTCATCGCGCTCAATCGCCTGTAGGACACCCATGCGAATCTTGGTGGCATCGGAGACGTCGGCAAGGCTCAGCCCCGATTCTTGACGGGCAGACGCGATCATGCGGCCGACGGACAACGGACCCTCCCGGGGATGGACCCGACACGAATTAGTCGAGCGGAGATGGTGCGCTGATCATACCTGCCAGCCGGGAGGGATTCATCCGCGAACGCATCCCCCGAAGGGGGAACAGTTGTCCGAGACGATTCAGCCGCCCCGCAGTTCCGCGAGGGCTCCCGCGACGCCGTCCGCGGGAATGAGGACGTCTCGGGCCTTGGAGCCCTCGCTGGGTCCGACGATCCCGCGGGACTCCATGAGGTCCATGAGGCGGCCAGCCTTCGCAAAACCCACCCGCAGTTTGCGCTGCAGCATCGACGTGGAGCCGAACTGGGTCGAGATCACCAACTCCGCCGCCTGGCAGAGCAGGTCAAGATCGTCCCCGATCTCCTCATCGATCTGGCGAGATGCGCTCACGGGAGCTGTCACGTCCGATCGGTAGGACGGGGTCAATTGACGCCGGCAGTGCTCGACGACCCCGCGGATCTCCTGCTCCGAGATGAAGGCTCCCTGGATGCGCACGGGCTTGCTGGTGCCCATCGGCAGGAAGAGCCCATCCCCCTGGCCGACAAGCTTCTCGGCTCCGGGTTGATCGAGGATGACCCGGCTGTCCGTCAGGCTCGACGTGGCAAATGCCAGTCGGCTCGGGACGTTCGCCTTGATGAGCCCTGTCACGACATCGACGCTGGGGCGCTGGGTCGCGAGGACCAGGTGAATTCCCGCGGCCCGAGCGAGCTGGGTGATCCGGACAACCGAATCCTCGACGTCGCGAGGGGCCACCATCATCAGGTCGGCCAGCTCATCCACGATCACAAGCAGGTAGGGGTAGGGAGTGAGCACTCGCTCACTACCAGGCGGAGTCTTGACCTTGCCAGCACGAACGGCCTTGTTGAAGTCATCCACGTGCCGGAACCCGAACAGGGCCAGATCGTCATAGCGGGTGTCCATCTCGCGCACGACCCACTGCAGAGCCTCAGCGGCCTTC
>CAZLHZ010000321.1:1210-3005 GCA_964559285.1 uncultured Actinomycetes bacterium
ATAGGCGGACAGCTCAACCCTCTTGGGGTCGACGAGGATCATCCGCACCTCGTCAGGTGTCGAGCGCATGAGGATTGACGTGATGAGCGTGTTGATGCAGCTGGACTTGCCGGCACCCGTCGCCCCTGCCACGAGGAGGTGCGGCATCTTGGCGAGGTTGGCGCAGATGACCGAACCCTCAACATCCTTGCCGATCCCCACGAGCATCGGATGATGGTCCGCGGTCGCGACGCGGTCGGAGAGGACGTCGGCCAATGCCACGAGTTCGCGGTCCGTGTTCGGGATCTCGACGCCGATGGCGCTCTTGCCCGGGATGGGGCTGAGGATGCGGACATCAGCGGACGCAACGGCGTAGGCAATGTTCTTGCTCAACGCGGTCACCCGCTCGACCTTGACGCTCGCGCCAAGCTCGATCTCATAGCGGGTCACCGTGGGTCCACGCATGAAGCCCGTGACCTGAGCGTCGATGCCGAATTGATCGAGCACTCCGCGCAGCGCCTCGACGACCGACGTATTCGCCTTGCTGGTGCGCTTGGGTGCTGGCCCAGCCTTGAGCAGGGTGGGCGGTGGAAGCTCGTAGACGACCTCACCGGACAGCGGCAGCTGCTCACCCGTGGGAACCGCGCGAGGCCTGGTGCTACGACCACTGCCCTGTCGAGACGTCGGCACTGTTGCGACGACTACCGCGGTGAGATCCTCCGGACCCTCGTCCTCGACAGCGTCGTCGCTGTGGACGGTGAACACGCCGCTGGACGCGGCGTCATCCGCGACCGCAGCTTCACTGTCGACGGTCAGCGGCGCACCGTGGCCAAGGTCCAGCACGTCCGTGTGCCGTCGCCCGGCCGGGGACGTCCGCTGCGGTGCGGGAACGGGCTCCTCCGAGCCCAGGGGATCGCCGCCGTCGAGGAGTTCGTCAACGACACCGAGTGACCCGTGGGGCAGCGTCGGCACGACCGGCGCGAGGGGTGTCACGAACGCCTCATCGTGGGCGTAGGCCTCCCCCTCATCGAGTCCGGAACGCTCGCGCCCCCGGCGCAGGAGACGCCCTGGCACGCGGTGGGCAGGCGTCGCCGTGGTCACGAGGATGCCGAACACGCCGAGGAGGGACAGCAGGATTGCCGCAACAACCGAACCGATCGCAGACACGAGCGGGGCGGACACCGCCCAACCGATCAGCCCGCCGCCCGTCGCCAGTGCGTCGGCGCCATCGGCCGGAGACCCGCCTCCTCGAATGAGGTGCCACAGTCCTTCTGCGGAGACGATGAGGGAGCCACCGCCGATGATGATGCGCCCCGTCGTCGCCGCCTGCTCGGGAGCCCGCAGCACGCGCAGCGCCAGCAGCAGCAGCAGGACCGGGAGCACGAGGGCGACCTGTCCGACGATGTACGCCGATGCCGCCCCCACCCCATCCGAGAGCCATCCCGACACCCGGAACCATGTCGCCGCTCCACGAACGACGGCCAGAGAGAGCAGCAGGAGCCCGGGTCCAGCACGTCGATGAGCCGGATCGAGGTCCTTCGCGCCCCGGCCCACTCCGCGGGCTGCGGCACCGAGAACGTGGGCAACACCCAGCCAGATCCACCGGATCGCGGCCACGATTCCCACACCGATCGACGCCCAGAAACCGCGTCGCGGCGGTCGCGTGGGCTTGCGGGTGGACCGGGTGCGCGAGGTCGTCGACGAGGCGCGCGGCGATGAGGTCCGCGCCGTCCCGGTGCGCGTCGACCCGGTGCGCGCCGCTCCCGACCGGGACGACCGGGAGCGGGCGGCGCCGCTCGAGGAGGACCGGGGCGAG
>CAZLHZ010000322.1:0-2959 GCA_964559285.1 uncultured Actinomycetes bacterium
GGTTGAGGCAACGCTGGATGCGGTCCTCGGCCTGGCCGCGGATGCCATCGGGCATGCCGACGCTGACGAGGCCGCGACCTGGCTCGATCGTGCCGACCAGATCCTCGCCTACTCGGCGGAGCCGCAGCCCTGGCGTGCCCCGATCCGTCTGCACTGGGTGCGCGCCGAGCTCGCCCTCCTGCGCGACCGTCCCGATCACGCAGAGGGGGCGGCGGCCACCGCCGTCACCCTTGCCGAGCGCGCCGCCTCTGCCCGCCACCTCGCGAAGAGTCGTCTCATCCACGGTGTCGCGCGCGTCGCTGCCGATCCAACCGCGGCTGCCGCGGTCCTGCGCAGCAGTCTCGCGCTCAGCGTTCCGGCCGGCTGGCGACCGCTCCAGTGGCCGGCGTACCTCGTGCTCGCCGATCTGGAGGCGGACCCGCGCTATCTGTCCGCAGCCGGACTCGTCATCCGCTCGATTGCGGCGGACACGCCCGCACCCATCGCCGCGGAGTGGCTGCAGCGTGCGGAGGTACGCCGATGCCTGGCGGCTCCCGACGTGTGACGCCTCCTTCGCCGGGTAGGCACGGGATATGAGTTCCGTCCTGGTCTGCGATGACGCCGAGGAGACGCGTGATGCGCTGCGCGAGATGGTCGCGGGCATCCCCGGAGTCGATCAGGTGACCGGGGTGGGGACGGGTGAGGAGGTGCTTGCGTGCTGGGCGCGGGACCGGCCTGACCTGCTGCTGCTCGATCTGCGGATGCCCGGGATGGATGGTCTGGAGACCTGCCGACGGCTGGTGGCCCTGCACCCGGAGGCCGGGGTTGTCGTCACGACCATGGCGGAGGACCCCGAGGGAGTGGCCCGGGCGGTGGCGGCGGGTGCGATGGGATACGTCGCCAAGGACGCGAGCCGCGAGGAGCTCGCCGCCGTGCTGTCCCTGGCCCTGCCCGAGGGGCGGGTCGGTGCGGCGGCCGTGGTCCGACCGACTGACGGAGTGCCCCGCGAGACCCCGGCCGAGCCGGTGGAGCCGGCCGGACCTGCTGTCGCCCTCACCGAGAGGGAGCGGCAGGTTCTCGACGGCATGGCCCGTGGGCGCAGCAACGCCCAGATCGGGGCCGAGCTGTTCCTGTCCGAGGACACCATCAAGACCCATGCCCGTCGGCTCTTCCGCAAGCTCGCCGCCCACGACCGGGCCCATGCGGTCGCCGAGGGATTCCGCCACGGGCTGCTGCTCTAGCCGTTGGGTAGTCTGGGCACCCCGACGGATGGACGGTATGCCATGGATCCCAGGCACGGACTGCCTGACGCCTTCGCCTATCTCGGGCTGACCTTCGATGACGTCCTGCTCCTGCCGGGTGAGTCCGATGTCGTCCCGAGCGAGGTCGACACGACGACGCGGCTGACCCGCAATCTCAGCATTCGTGTGCCCCTCCTCTCCAGTGCGATGGACACCGTCACGGAATCGCGGATGGCGATTGCCATGGCACGTCAGGGTGGAGTCGGGGTGCTGCACCGCAATCTGCCGATCGAGGAGCAGGCCGCGCAGGTTGATCTGGTGAAGCGATCCGAGGCCGGCATGGTGACCAATCCGGTGACCTGCGGTCCGGATGACTCCCTTGCTGATGTCGACGCCCTGTGCGGGCGCTATCGGATCTCGGGAGTGCCGGTCATCGACGATGGTGGTCGCCTTGTCGGCATCGTCACCAATCGTGATATGCGCTTCGAGGACGACTTCTCGCGACCGGTGCATGAGGTGATGACGCGGATGCCGCTGGTGACCGCGCCGGTGGGCATTGCACCCGATGACGCCCTCGCCCTGCTGGCCCGCCACAAGGTGGAGAAGCTGCCGCTGGTTGATGCTGACGGTCGCCTTCGCGGACTCTTCACCGTCAAGGACTTCGTCAAGTCCGACAAGTACCCGCTGGCGACAAAGGATCCGGATGGACGACTCGTTGTCGGAGCTGCGATCGGTGTCGGTCCGGATTCGGAGAAGCGCGCGCACGCCCTCGTCGAGGCCGGTGTCGACTTCCTCGTCGTCGACACGGCTCATGGTCATTCGCGGGCAGTCCTCGACATGGTGGCGCTCATCAAGCAGCAGACCCGGGTCGATGTCGTCGGCGGCAATATCGCCACTCGCGAGGCAGCGCAGGCCCTCGTCGATGCCGGCGCCGACGGCATCAAGGTCGGTGTCGGCCCCGGATCCATCTGCACGACCCGCGTCGTTGCCGGCGTCGGAGTGCCCCAGGTGTCTGCGATCTATGAAGCGGCGCTGGCAGCCCGTCCCGCGGGCGTCCCGGTCATCGGTGATGGTGGCGTGCAGTTCTCCGGTGACATCGCCAAGGCCCTGGTCGCTGGTGCTGACAGCGTCATGCTCGGCTCCCTGCTCGCCGGCACGGAAGAGGCACCCGGCGATCTCGTCTACGTCAACGGCAAGCAGTTCAAGACCTATCGCGGGATGGGCTCACTCGGTGCGATGCAGTCCCGCGGGCAGGCGCGGTCCTATTCCAAGGACCGCTACTTCCAGGACGATGTGCTCAGTGATGACAAGCTCGTGCCCGAGGGTGTCGAGGGCATGGTCGCCTATCGCGGTCCGCTGTCGAATGTGGCGCACCAGCTCGTCGGAGGCCTACGCGCATCGATGGGCTATGCCGGCGCTGCAACCGTGCCGCAGCTGCAGGCGAAGGGACGCTTCGTGCGCATCACCGCGGCGGGGCTGAAGGAGAGCCACCCGCACGATGTGCAGATTGTCGTCGAAGCACCCAACTACCAGGGCCGTTAGGCGGAACTCGTGAGCGAGATCGAGATCGGACGCGGCAAGCGCGCGCGCACGGCGTACACCTTTGATGAGGTTGCCATCGCGCCGAGTCGTCGCACCCGTGACCCGCAGGCCGTGTCGACGGCGTGGCAGGTCGATGCCTACCGCTTCGATGCGCCGATCATGACAGCGCCGCTGGACGCGGTCGTGTCCCCGCGGTC
>CAZLHZ010000323.1:0-2944 GCA_964559285.1 uncultured Actinomycetes bacterium
TGCCTCCCGCGGACAATTGGGCGCCGGCACCGCGGGCTTCTGTCCGCGCGCGGGGGGTCGCGCGCGCGGGGGGTCGGGGTCGGGGTCGCCCGCGCCGCTGTCGTGCAGCGTCCCTCGGCAGTTCGTGGCGCCTCACACCGTCAGCACCTAGGCTGACGGCGTGACGCTGCCCGAGCACCTCATCGACCGGCTCCGACCGCGAGCCAGCGGCGGCTCGGCGGCCAACTCTCACGCGATCGACATCCGCGTGCCGTTCACGGGGGGACTCCTCTATCGCCTCGGACTGTCGACCGAGGTGGAGGTGGATCAGGCCTTCACCACCGCACGCGCTGCGCAGTCTGCGTGGGCGGGCACCTCGATCCGGGACCGGTCCCGCCTGCTCCTGCGCTTCCACGACCTGGTGCTGCAGCGACGCGACGAGGCCATGGACCTGGTCCAGACGGAGACGGGCAAGGCCCGCCGCGATGCCCTCGAAGAGGTCCTCGATATCGCGGTGACGACCCGTCACTATGCGCGCGATGCTCGACGTCTGCTGCGTGACCGCCGCGAGCGCGGCGCCCTGCCGGTGCTCGTCGGGGTGCGTCAAGTGCACCACCCCAAGGGTGTCGTCGGGATCATCGCCCCGTGGAACTACCCGCTCACCCTCGCCGCCAGTGATGCCGTGCCCGCGCTCCTGGCGGGCAATGCCGTCGTCCTCAAGCCTGATGTGCAGACAACCCTGTGTGCACTGTGGGTTGCTGATCTCCTGGCTGAGGCCGGTCTGCCCGATGGGCTCTTCCAGGTTGTTCCGGGAGAGGGGCCGGTTGTCGGTCCGATGGTTGTGGAGCGCGCGGACTACGTCATGTTCACCGGATCCACCCGCACCGGTCGCGAGATCGCCCGTCGCTGCGGGGAGCGGCTCATCGGCTGCTCACTGGAACTCGGCGGCAAGAACTCCGTCATCGTGTGCGCCGACGCTGACCTAGACCGGGCCGCGGAGACGGCGGTGCGGGCCTGCTTCGGCAACTCAGGCCAGCTGTGCATCTCCACCGAGCGGATGTACGTCGTGGAGTCCGTGCGTGAGGAGTTCCTCGCCCGGTTCCTACCGCGCGTGCGCGGCATGCGGCTGCATGCGCGCGCCGACTGGGGAGCTGATATGGGCTCGCTCATCTCCCAGGCGCAGCTCGACCGGGTGCGCGCGCATGTTGATGAGGCGGTCTCGCGCGGAGCGCGAGTCCTTGCGGGCGGGATGGCCCGCCCGGACATCGGCCCCTACTTCTTCGAACCCACGGTTCTCGACGCAGTCACCGAGGAGATGGCGCTGTGCCGGGATGAGACCTTCGGCCCCGTGGTGAGTGTCTACTCCGTGGCCGATGAGGAGGAGGCCATCGCGCGCGCCAACGACACGGCCTACGGACTCAACGACTCGGTGCTGTGCGGTGACCGCCGTCGCGGTGCGCGCATCGCTGCTCGGCTGCGCTCCGGCACGGTCAATGTCAACGAGGGGTACGCCGCTGCCTGGGGGAGCACGCGCGCGCCCATGGGCGGCATGGGGGACTCCGGACTCGGTCGGCGCCACGGGGATGAGGGCCTGCTGAAGTACACCGAGCCGCAGACCATCGCGGTGCAGCGTGCGCTTGGCTTCGGTGCTCCCTTCGGCTGGTCGGACCAGCGCTGGGGTGAGCTGCGCGCGCGCTCTGTGGGTCTGCTCAAGCGCATCGGCGCGAAATAGGAGAGAGCGATGACTGACTTCGACTACGACGTGATCATCGTCGGCTCAGGATTCGGCGGGTCCGTGTCGGCCTTGCGATTGACTGAGAAGGGCTATCGGGTTGCGGTCCTCGAAGCGGGGCGGCGGTTCACGGAATCGACGTACCCGAAGACGTCATGGAGACTGCGCCGGTTCCTCTGGGCACCGCGTGTCGGCTGCTTCGGACTGCAGCGCATCCATGTGCTCAAGGATGTCGTCGTGCTCGCGGGGGCCGGAGTCGGTGGCGGATCACTCGTCTACGCCAACACGCTCTATGTCCCCCCGCGCCGGTTCTTTGAGGATGCGCAGTGGGCGGGGATCACCGACTGGGCGCAGGAGCTGGCACCGTTCTATGACCAGGCCGCGCGGATGCTCGGGGTTGCGGAGAATCCGACGATGACGCCCAGTGACCTGGTGATGAAGGCGGTGGCCGATGAGATGGGTCGCGGGCACACCTTCCGGATGACACCGGTCGGCGTCTACTTCGGTGATGGTCCGGGAGTGACGCGCGAGGATCCCTACTTCGGCGGTGTCGGTCCGGCGCGCACCGGCTGCATCCAGTGCGGCGAATGCATGACGGGGTGTCGCCACAATGCGAAGAACACCCTGCCGAAGAACTACCTTGGGCTCGCGGAGAGTGCAGGTGCGACGGTGATCCCGATGACGACGGTGACCGGGGTCCATCCGCATGCTGGTGGCGGATTCGAGGTGTCTGTACATCGCACCGGAATGGTGAGTCGCGGTCGGCGCACGCTGACGGCGGAGCAGGTCATCGTCGCAGCGGGCACCTTCAACACCCAGCGACTCATGCATCGGATGAAGGATGACGGCGTCCTTCCGGCGCTCTCCCCGGTGCTCGGGCGCCTCTCGCGCACGAACTCCGAATCCATCCTCGGTGCTGTCTCGCGCTCAACCGCGACGGACTACACGAAGGGTGTGGCGATCACGTCGAGCTTCTATCCCGATGATGCGACACATGTCGAGCCGGTGCGTTACGGCAAGGGATCCAATTCGATGGGACTGCTCCAGTCGCTGCTCACCCGCCCACGTCCAGGCGTGCCGCGCTGGCGCACCTGGCTGGGCACCCTCGCACGCCATCCACTGCTGGCACTGCGACTGCTCAACGTCCGGCGCTGGAGTGAGCGCACGGTCATCTCGCTGGTCATGCAGCCCTATGACAGTTCCCTCACCCTCATCGGGCGGCGCGGGGCCTTC
>CAZLHZ010000324.1:0-1502 GCA_964559285.1 uncultured Actinomycetes bacterium
GAACGTGCGTCTCCAGGTCGGCGGCCTTGGGCAGCACCGCCAGCAGCTCGATGCGATCACTCATCTGATACCTCTTCGCTAGATTGAGCCCATGGCAGGTTACCCCTCCGACGCCGCTCGGCCCCACG
Source organism: uncultured Actinomycetes bacterium (assembly GCA_964559285.1). Taxonomy (GTDB): domain Bacteria; phylum Actinomycetota; class Actinomycetes; order S36-B12; family S36-B12; genus CAZLHZ01. Next base: position 129 of record CAZLHZ010000324.1, read on the forward strand.
TCCTCGCCCTACTCGCGACATCGAGTCCAGTCGATGTGGCCCACCTGCCGCAGGAGTACGACCTCCTCGTGGCTGCCAGCGAGCATGAGAGATGGGCCAGCGTGACCTGCTCCTGCGGTGCCGTGTCGACGGTCGCGTGGCGGACAGGAGATACAGCAACCTATCGAGAGGCGCTACTGCAGGCCTGGGCGCAGCGCGAGTGCGCCCGCCCTAGCTGAGGAGAGACCGACTCAACCACACCGAGTCCTCGGTCACGAATCCATGTCGTCGATAGAAGTCACGAGCACGCTCATTGTGTGACTCGGTCTCGAGGAACATGACTCGGGCTCCAGACCTCGCAGCCCCAGCCACGGCAGCCTCCATGAGTACAGAGCCCGCACCTTTTCCTGACTGACGGGCAAAGATCTCATCCACGAGGGCTTCCCGTCCGCCCGACTCCAGCGAGTACCCCCAGGTGACGACGGCGTAGCCCACCGCCTCGGTGCCCTCCTCGGCGATCCACACCTGCCCGAGGGCCTCGTCCTTCAGGAGCTGCAGGAGAGCGTGTGAGACGCGCCCTGAGTCGAAGGGGTGACGGTCGGCTTCGCAGAACAGCTCGATGAGCGGGAGAAGCACCGATAGATCGGAGGCAGTTGCCAGTCTCGCGTTCACCCCGTGAGGCGACCGGCCACGGTTCACCGGTCCTCCCTCTGATGAGTCCGCACCAGGGCGGAGAGTTTATCCGTGCCGCCGACTCCCGCTCGACGACGCCGGACCGTGCTCATTGGGCGCTACCTGAGACGTGGCCTGATGACCGGGATCCCTGTGGAGCCCGTGCACGCGCTAGACGTGCAGAGTGGGGGCGACAGAGGGCGCCCCCACTCGATCCACTAGCTGCAACCGCTCGTGCTCCCACAGCCCTCGCACACATAGCAGGACCCAGCGGGACGCATTTTGATACCGCAGGTCATGCACAGAGGTGCATCCGATGCTGTCCCGGTCAGCGCATCCATCAACTCCGCTGAGGAGTGCACGGTGTTCGGTGCGACCGACGTCAACGGCATGTCCGGCTGAGACGTGACGACGCTGTCTTGGTCGAGGTCATGACCGCCCGAGAGATCGCTGGCTGACATGGAGGGCGTGATTGATGAGTACTGCTGGGCGACAGAGGCCGTGCGCTCATCAGCCGTGAAGATCCCCAGCCCCGCCCGCGTCTCGTACGGCAGGTAGTCCAGAGCCAGTCGACGGAAGATGTAATCCATGATCGACTGTGCCATCCGGATATCAGGATCGTCGGTGAGTCCCGCGGGCTCGAATCGCATGTTGACGAACTTCGAGACGAATGCCTCCAAGGGAACGCCGTACTGAAGAGCGATGGAGACAGCAATCGAGAAG
>CAZLHZ010000324.1:1512-2931 GCA_964559285.1 uncultured Actinomycetes bacterium
CTGCTTGCCCAGCGTGAGAAATACCTCCCCGAGACCATCGTCAGGGTAGGAACCCGCGGTCATGTAGCCCTCTGCCCCAGCAACACTGAACGAGGTGGTGCGGGAAGGGCGCGCCTTCGGCAGTCGACGTCGGACCGGCCGGTACTCCACCAGCATTGCCGGTGCATCCCCGGGAACCTCGGTCTCCACCTTCTTCGCAGTTGCGTCCGAGAGCGGCTGGCCGACCTTGCAGTTGTCCCGGTAGATGGCCAAGGCCTTCAGTCCCAGCTTCCAGCCCTCGAAGTAGATCTCCTCGACTTCCTCCACCGAGGCTGACTCCGGCATATTCACGGTCTTGGAAATGGCGCCGGAGATGAACGGCTGGACCGCCGCCATCATGCGGATGTGCCCCATCGGGGAGATCGACCGCTGCCCCATCGCACAGTCGAAGACCGGATAGTGCTCAGGACGCAGTCCGGGAGCATCGATGACGTGACCACTCGTCGCAATGAACTCCACGATCGCCTCAATGGTCTCCTCGGTGTAGCCCAGGCGCTTCAAGGCACGCGGAATCGTCTGGTTGACGATCTGCATGGAACCGCCACCCACCAGCTTCTTGAACTTCACACCTGTCGTGTCACAGTCCATCATGAAGCCGATGGTGCCGGTGGGTGCCAGCACACTCGCCTGCGCATTCCGCCAGCCGTTCGCCTCTCCCACCCGCACGCACTCCGACCACGCTGCTGAGGCAGCCCGGAGGACTGGTGCATCCAGCGTTGAGACGCTCCGGACGCTGTCGGTTGCGGCAGCATGCTTGCGCATCACACGGCGATGTGCATCTCGATTACGCGCATAGCCCTCGTAGGGACCCACGATGCCTGCCAACTCTGCCGACCGGCGGTAGGCGGTCCCGGTCATCAGGCTCGTGATCGACGCGGCAAAGGCACGACCGGCATCCGAGTCGTACGGCAGGCCGGTTGCCATGAGCAGGGCCCCCAGATTGGCATAGCCGATACCGAGCTGTCGGTAGGCCCGAGTGGTGACTCCGATGGCCTCCGTGGGGAAGTCCGCGAAGCAGATCGAGATGTCCATGGCGGTGATGATGAACTCGACCGCGCGGGCGAATCGCTCGTGATCAAAGGTGTCGTCGTCCTTGAGGAATTTCATGAGGTTGAGAGACGCGAGATTGCACGAGGAGTTGTCCAGCGACATGTACTCGCTGCACGGGTTGCTTGCCGTGATCCGGCCCGTTTCAGGGTTCGTGTGCCAGTCGTTGATGGTGCCGTCGTACTGGATGCCAGGATCAGCACACGCCCACGCCGCCTCGGCCATGGTCCGGAACAGTCCGCGGGCATCGACGCTCTCGATCACGCGGCCGTCCTTGCGAGCCGTGAGGCCGAATGAGTCCCCGTTCTCCACAGCGCGCATGAACTCATCGGA
>CAZLHZ010000325.1:0-875 GCA_964559285.1 uncultured Actinomycetes bacterium
TGAAGGGGAAGGAAAGCTCCCGGGCCGCCTGGGCGACGTCGGGAGCCTGAAACAGCGCGCCAACCACGGCGATCATGTCCGCGCCGGCAGTGATGGCCAGCACCGCGTTGTCGGCGGTGATCCCGCCGATTCCCGCCACGGGCAGCCCCCCGGCGTCCCGGGCCTGCGCAATCAGCCCGAGGGGCGCTCGCGCAGCGAAGGGCTTCGTGGCGGAGGGGAAGAGGCTGCCGATCCCCACGTAGTCAGCGCCCGCCGCCGCGGCGGCCGTGGCGAGATCGGGCTGGTCGTAGCAGGAGACGCCGACAATGCCTGTCGGCATGAGCTGGCGAGCGGCTTTCGGGTCGCCATCGTCGCGCCCGAGGTGCACGCCGTCGGCATTCACGGCCAGAGCCAATCGAACGTCGTCGTTCACGAGCAGCGGCACGGCGCGGGCACGGCAAAGCGCCACCAACGCCCGCGCCTGCTCCGCCCGGGTTTCGGGGCCCAGGGTCTTGGCGCGGTACTGAACGAGGCGCGCGCCGCCGTCGAGGGCGGCTGCGACCACGGCGATCAGGCGGTCGGTTCGCGACTCCTCCGGAGTCACGGCGTACAGGCCCCGCAGGCAGGCTCGTCGATCAGGTTGCGGACTCATCGTCGTCATCGCGGGCCCAGAACAGGCGGTCGGGCAGGTACTGCCCCATGCCGGGGCGAAAGGCCTTCGACAACGCTTGCCAAGTGTATTCCTGCGCCTCGCGAACCGACTCGGCAACGTCAAGCCCCCGGGCGAGGTTTGCGGCGATGGCCGAGGCAAGCGTGCAACCGGAGCCGTGATAGCTGCCCGGCAGCCGTTCCCAGGAGTCGGAACGGACGACGCCCTCGCGGTTGTAGAGCGTGTT
>CAZLHZ010000325.1:885-1666 GCA_964559285.1 uncultured Actinomycetes bacterium
GCATGCGTGCCGGTGACGAGCACGTATTCGCATCCGTGGTCGAGCACTCGCGCCGCGCACTCCCGCTCGTTAGCCCCCTCCTCGTCCTCGGCGCCGGCCAGTCGGCGCAACTCGCCCACGTTCGGCGTGACTACCGTGCTTTGCGGCACGAGCAGCGCGCGCACAGCCGCCACCACGCGCTCGCCACCGAACTCGTCACCACGTCCGGAGGCGAACACGGGGTCGAGAACCAGGGGAATGTCCGGGTAGTCGGAGACGATCTCGGCCACCGCCGAGACGATGTCCGGCGAGGCCAGCACCCCAACCTTGAACCCGACCACGGGCATGTCCTCGAGAAGGCAGCGCGCCTGGTCCGTCACCCACTCGGGATCCAGCGGCAGAAAGGACTCGACGCCTGCGGTGTCCTGCACGGTTATTGCCGTCGCGACGGAAAGCGGGTGACAGCCCATGCTCGCGAGCGTAAGCAGGTCGGCTTGCAGCCCGGCCCCACCGGTGGGATCGGTTGCGGCGAACGTGAGAACGGCTGGGGGGGATTGCATGGATGGAGTCACGGCGTCGCGTTGTAAGATCCGGCAGCAACGCCCATGCCGCGTGGCCATTTAATCACACTTGCGATATCGCTCCATGCCCCCCTCCGATTCCGCTGCCGCCCCGTTCAAGACCTGGATGTGCCTCGTGTGTGGCTTCATTTACGACGAGGCCGAGGGATACCCCGAGGACGGTATCGCGCCGGGGACCCGGTGGGAGGATGTTCCGGCCAACTGGGCCTGCCCCGAGTGCG
>CAZLHZ010000325.1:1676-2930 GCA_964559285.1 uncultured Actinomycetes bacterium
AAGGGCCGGTAATCGTGCGCGGCGATGTAGCGCAGCAGCCAGCGCACGGCAGCCAGCCCCGCGATGAAACTCATCGCGAAAGCGATCGCCACATACGGCAGGTCGGCCGCGGTGAAGAGCTCGCGGTGCCGGATGCCCTGATAGGCTGACGCGGCCACCATCATCGGCACGGCAAGCAGGAACGAAAACTCCGTGGCGACGGTTCGCGAAAGCCCAAACGCCATGCCACCCAGGATCGTGGCGCCGGAGCGTGAGGTGCCCGGAATCAGCGCGAGGCACTGAACCAACCCCACCTTCAGTGCATCGGGCCAGCGCATGGCTTCGATGGACTGCACGCGCGGCGCGCGGCGCCCGTACCAGCCCTCGACCACGAAGATGAGGCCCGCACCCACCAGCAGCGCGATGGCCACGACTTGCGGGTTGTAGAGGTGCCCCTTGATGGCAGAGGCGAAGAAAAACCCTACCAGTCCCGCCGGCACGAAAGCGATGCCGAGGTTGGCGAGGAAGCGGCGTTGCTGCGCGTCACTGCGCCAGCCGCCGAGAGCGCGCGCGAAGCGTTGGCGTTGCTCCCAGCAGACGGCGAGGATCGCCCCCAGCTGGATCACGATCGCGAAAACCCTGCCCTTGTCGTCGTTGCTGCCGAAGAGGTCCGACAGGACAATCAGGTGGCCGGTCGACGAAACCGGCAAAAATTCGGTGAGGCCCTCGACGAGGCCCAGCAAGAACGCCTGGGCGGCGAGCGTCCAGTCCACGGGGGCAATCGTCGTCGGGGCGCGGCGGTTGCGGGGTCAGGCCTTGGAGTAGACCTCGGCGCCGCGCCGGACGAATTCGACCGCCTTCTCCTGCATGCCGCGAGCGAGGGCTTCCTGGTCCGACACGCCGTGCTTCGCGGCGAATTCGCGCACGTCCTGGGTGATCTTCATCGAGCAGAAGTGCGGGCCGCACATCGAACAGAAGTGCGCGAGCTTGGCACCTTCCTGGGGCAGCGTCTCGTCGTGGAAGAGCTTCGATTTCTCGGGGTCCAGCCCCAGGTTGAACTGGTCCTCCCAGCGGAACTCGAAGCGCGCCTTGGACAGCGCGTTGTCGCGGACCTGTGCCCCGGGATGCCCCTTGGCCAGGTCGGCGGCGTGGGCGGCGATCTTGTAGGCGATGAGCCCCTCTTTCACGTCGTCGCGGTCCGGAAGCCCAAGGTGTTCCTTCGGGGTCACATAGCACAGCATGGCGGTGCCATACCAGCCGATCTGCGCTGCGCCG
>CAZLHZ010000326.1:0-641 GCA_964559285.1 uncultured Actinomycetes bacterium
AGTGAGGCTGCTAGCGAGCACTTGGGGAAGTCCAACGATGGTGGGCTGGACGGAGTTATACGCCAGGATGCACTTGGAATTGAGCGGGTCTACGTGCAGGCGAAGCGCTACAAGGCCGACAACGTCGTGGGGCCGTCGACCGTTCGTGAGTTCGCCGGAGCCCTTGCTGACGTGGGAGCCTCCGGAGGAGTGCTTATTACGACCAGTTCCTTTACCTCCGAAGCGAGGAAATTTGCGGAGAGGAACCCGCGCATCATTCTCATTGACGGCAACGAGCTTGGTCGGTTGATGGTCCAGTACGAGGTTGGTGTGACCGTGACGCAGACTCTTCGTGTGACCGAAGTCGACGAGAACTTCTTCGACGAGTAGGAGGAATCCGTGCCCAACGCTTACATGATCCGCCTCGGTACCCGAGGAGTATTCCTTCAAGACGCGCTCGCGGAGGGATATGTCGGTGTGGACTTCGAACTCCCAGAAGATTTCTCTGCCCTCTTTCCTGACCAGTGGAGGGACTTCAACAAGGTCTGGGTGCCTCGGTGGCTGGAATCTCACCCTGGCAAGAGCAGAGTGGCGGCGGGCCTCTCGGTGGCAATGACGTGGACTCTAGGCAGGGGAATCCAGGAAGGCGATTGGGTCCTGAG
>CAZLHZ010000326.1:657-2919 GCA_964559285.1 uncultured Actinomycetes bacterium
CACATGGACAGGTCGCCACATCGCTCGCTCCGATATGTCAGAGACCTTGCGGAAATCAGCGTCCGTTCCGCTAACAGTCGTGAGTCTCGGCAACCATGTCGCAGAGATTCAGTCACTCCTAGGTGAAGGTCAGACAGGCCTGGCTCTCGTTGCGAAAGACCCGAATGTTGAAGATCCGACTGTCTTTGCCCTTGAGAAGCACCTTGAAGACTTCCTGCTTGCAAACTGGCAATCCACCGAACTTGGCAAGACTCACCGCGTGTATGAAGTTGACGGTGTTGTGGTGGGTCAGCAATACCCAACGGCGACAGGTCCGATCGACATCCTTGCGGTGAGCAAGGATGGAAGTGAGTTGCTGATCGTTGAACTCAAGCGTGGGAGAGCCAGTGATGTCGTGGTCGGCCAGGTGCAGCGCTACATGGGCTACGCGATGTCAGAGTTGGCTGAACCGGGACAGAGAGTGCGAGGTGTCATTATCGCTCTGAATGATGACATCAAGCTGCGCCATGCACTCATCGCGGCGCCCAGCATTGATTTCTACCGTTATGAAGTGAACTTCAAACTCCACAAGGCTTAGAGGGCAGCTGGATGGAGATCGGACCGTGTTGGTGAGGACTTTCCTGCCATGTGCGTAGGTGACGAGGGATGCACTCTGCTCGGCCGCCTTGAGACATGGAGCCGCCGATGTCCACTGCCTGTCCCGACTGACCTCTCAGCGGGTTTTGTGCCACTCACGCAGGCTGTTGAACGAGCCAGGTCCGGAGAGCTGGAACTGTCGCGAGCATTGTTGACCGAAGTCGACTCGAGTCGGCTTCAGAGTTGGTACGTCTTGCACGCCCAACACGCCGGGCTGCACCGTTACCGAGCCCTAGGATCGCTATCACGACCTGCAAGCATCCGATCAGATAGCCGTCGCATTCCGAGCTCTTTCACCCGGCAGATATATGAGCGCGACCGCTACACGTGTAGATACTGCCATCAGAGGCTCATTGCCACCCAAGTCTTCACCGCCCTACGGAATCGGATAGGGCAAGACTTCTTCCCAATGGGCCGTGGGAATTACGCCAGGCATGGTGCGCGTCTGGTCTTCGGCATATCAGTGGACCACGTGATTCCGCACAGCCAAGGTGGTCCGACAACACCCGGAAACCTCGTGACTTCCTGTTGGCCGTGCAATTTCGGCAAGGCCGAATTTGCGCCGATCGAGATCGGACTCGATGATCCCCGTGACCGCGATCCTGTCGCGAGTGATTGGCGCGGCCTTCTTGTGCCGGCGAGAGCGGCATCAGCCTGATCGGAGGAAACGCGAAGGAAGCGCAGACGTGTCTCGTCACATGCGAGCGCGCGACGCTCGAGTCCGGCTGAGCGTCCCCGTCTGAGTCCGATCGAGTTGCGATGACTACGCATTCGCAGGCCTCTGCTGCTCACCTACCGCGGCAACCCCGACGCCCGCCAGGCATCCGGACCCGGCCTCAGGCCCGGCCGCGTCTGCCGACCAGGACTCGACCATCGCGACCGACGACGCACCGGCGCGGCCGCAGCACCACCGCGCGATGACACCAGTGCCACGATGGCCGCGATCTCCTCGGCCGTCGCGTTGCCGTGGATCACGCGCAGCGCGGGGCGCTCACCCTCGCCGCTCACAGCGGGATGTTCCCATGCTTCTTCGGCGGCCGATTGGCCCGCTTGTTGCGCAGCGCCCGCAGTGCGCGGATCACCATCGTGCGCGTCTCGTGCGGGAAGATGACGCGGTCGACGTAGCCGCGCTCGGCCGCGATGTAGGGGTTGGCGAGGGTGTCCTGGTACTCGTCGATCAGGCGCTTCCGCTCGGCATCGGGATCCGATGCCTCACCGATCTCCTTGCGATACAGGATGTTGGCGGCTCCCTGCGCGCCCATGACGGCGATCTCCGCCGTCGGCCAGGCGAGGTTGAGGTCGGCGCCGAGGTGCTTGGACCCCATGACGTCGTACGCACCGCCGTAGGCCTTGCGGGTGATCACGGTGACGAGCGGCACTGTCGCCTCGGCGTACGCGTAGATCAGCTTCGCCCCGCGGCGGATGATGCCGTTCCATTCCTGGTCGGTTCCGGGCAGGAACCCGGGGACGTCCACGAGGGTGATCACGGGCAGGTTGAAGGCGTCGCAGGTGCGGACGAAGCGGGCCGCCTTCTCCGAGGCCTCGATGTCGAGGGTGCCGGCGAACTGCATCGGCTGGTTGGCCACGATGCCGACCGCGTGGCCCTCGACGCGGCCGAACCCGCAG